>NZ_JANSIM010000140.1:0-8345 GCF_047502655.1 Synechococcus sp. R5-12
TCAGTATAGTTGAGCTTATTATTGACTAGAGTCATGCTCTCTTCCAGTTGGCTCAGAAAACTAGCGGCGAGAGGGCGTTAACTGTGCCTTGCGCAGGCGCACCGACTGGGGCGTGATCTCCACCAGCTCATCCTCGCCGATGTATTCCAAAGCCCGCTCCAGGGTCATCTCCACCGGCGCTTGCAAGTGCACCAGCTCCTCCCCGCCCGCAGCCCGGTGGTTGGTCAGTTGCTTGGTCTTGCAGACGTTCAGCTCCAAGTCTTGGGGACGGTTGTGCTCGCCCACGATCATCCCTTTGTAAACACGGGTACCTGGGGTAATGAAAAACACACCCCGATCCTCGGCGTTTTTCAGGGCGTAGGTGGTGGCCACCCCTTCTTCAAAAGCAATCAGCACCCCGTTGCGGCGCATTTCCATCTCAGAGGTCAGGGGACGGTATTCCAAAAAGCTGTGGCTCATGATCCCCTCGCCGCGGGTGATGCGGATAAACTCCCCCCGAAAGCCGATCAGCCCTCGCGCCGGAATGACAAACTCCAGCTGAGCCCGACCATCGGATCCCACCATCATGTTCTGCATTTCTCCCCGCCGTTGCCCCAGCCGCTCGATGCAGGCCCCCACCGTCGCTTCCGGCACATCCAGCACCAAACACTCATAGGGCTCATAGGGCTGGCCGTTGACCTCGCGGAAAATTACCTTCGGTTGCCCCACCTGAAACTCATAGCCTTCCCGCCGCATGGTTTCTAGCAGGATGCCCAGGTGCAGCTCGCCTCGCCCCGACACCAAAAAGCGATCCGGCGAGTCGGTTTCTTCCACCCGCAGCGCCACGTTGGTTTCCAACTCCCGCATCAGGCGCTCCCGCAACTGTCGCGAGGTAACGAAGGTACCCTCCTGGCCGGCAAAGGGAGAATCGTTGACACCGATCATCACCTGCAGCGTCGGCTCGTCCACTTTGATGAGCGGCAAAGCCTGGGGATTCTCGGGAGAGGTGAGGGTATGGCCGATGTTGGCCTCGGCAAACCCCGCCACAGCAACAATGTGGCCGGCGGTGGCTTCCGTCAGCTCGATGCGCTGCAGGCCCTGAAAGCCGAACAGCTTGGTTACTTTGCCCTTGGCAATGGATCCATCCTCTTTCACCACTGCCAATGGATCCCCCAGGCGGATGGTGCCGTTGTGGATCTTGCCGATCACAATCCGGCCCAGGTATTCCGAATACTCCAGCGTGGTGACCTGCAGCTGCAGGGGCTTGCCGGGATCCCCAATGGGAGGTGGGACATGCTTGAGGATGGCCTCGAAAAGAGGCTTCATATCCAGGGATCCGCTGTACTTCCCTTCCAGAAAGGCTTTGAGATGGGCTTCTTCCAGGGCAAAGCCGCGCAACCCAGAGGCAAATAGATAGGGGAAGTCGCACTGGTCTTCGTCTGCCCCCAGCTCCAAGAACAAATCCAGCACCTTGTCGACGGCTTTGTAGGGCTCGGCGCGAGGCCGATCAATCTTGTTGACCACTACGATGGGGCGCAGGCCCTTCTCCAAGGCTTTGCGCAGCACAAAGCGGGTTTGCGGCATCGGGCCTTCGTTGGCATCCACGATCAACAAGCAGCCCTCCACCATCCCCAGCACCCGCTCCACCTCGCCCCCGAAATCGGCGTGGCCAGGGGTGTCGACGATGTTGATCAAGGTTTCGCCGTAGCGGACGGCTGTGTTTTTGGCCAAGATGGTAATGCCCCGCTCCCGCTCCAGCGTGTTGGAGTCCATCACACAGGTGGGAATGTCTTCCCCCTCCCGAAAGATGCCCGCCTGGCGTAACAGGGCATCCACAAGGGTAGTTTTGCCGTGGTCGACGTGGGCGATGATGGCAACGTTGCGGATGGGGAGTGACATATTAACCATTGACCAGCAGGATGTCGCCCTACAAGCAGGAGTGCCTTAGGGATTTCTTTACAACTCTAACGCAAAGGAGCGTTACGTTGCTAAACACTCCTGGCTTTGGGCTTAGCCCCAGCACTCCCAAAGGGTTATCCCGACTGCCTCAATATCCAGAGGGATCCCCTACATATCGGCGCCGCGCAGATAGAGCAGCAGGATGACCGCCGGGCCTGCCAAGACAATCAAGGCCAGCAGGGCCAACTGCACAAAAACTTCGTATTGTCCGAACATAATCCCAGATCCTGTGGCTTACGCTTTGTATCCTAAGGGGTGCCCTCCACCCCAGATGGGAGAGCTGTTACAATTCTTCAAGTCATGCGCTCTTCGCCAAGGGATCCCTAGCGCTCCTGCTGGGCTTGAAACACCACCGGATCCAGGTTGAACAGTTCCTGCAAGATCCGCATGGCTGCCCGCCGCGCCTCAATATCCCGTTTGGCCCGCAGTTGCACCATCGGGTCGTGCAGGATCTTGTTGACGATGCCGCGGGTCAAGGCGTCGATCACCTCCAGATGCTTCTCGGCAAAGTCCTTGCCCAGGCGGGAGAGGGCTTTTTCCATTTCCTGTTCGCGGATAGACTCCACCTTGTGGCGCAGGCTGGAAATGGTGGGCACCGTCTCCAGAGAACGCCACCACTCCATGAATTGATCCACCTCTTCTTCCACTAGGGCCTCGGCAGCCAGAGCCAGCTTTTGCCGTTGGGCGCGGTTTTCTTCCACGATGCGGGAGAGGTGATCCACATTGAACACCTGTACCCCCTTCAGCTTTTCCACGTCGGGATCGATGTTGCGGGGCACAGAGATATCCACCAACAACAGCGGCTGATCCGGCTGCAGAACCCCTGCCAGTTGCTGGTAGGTGAGGATCGGCTGGGTGGCACCGGTGCTGGTGAAGACCAAGTTGGACTCGGCCACGCTGCTCAGCAGCGACTCCCAGGGCAACACCTGGATCGGCTGCTCGAATTGCTTGGCCAGGGCTTCGGCCCGCTCCAGGGAGCGGTTGACCACCGTGATATCGACTGCCCCTTTGGCCAACAGGTGCTGCACCAACAGACGGGCCATTCTCCCCGCCCCCACCACGGTAACTTTGCCCTGAGAGAGGGATCCCTGCTCTTGCAGAGCCAACTCCACCGCTGCCGAGCTGATGGACATGGCGCCGGTGCCGATCTCCGTTTCGGTACGGACGCGCTTGCCGGCGGTAATGGCTGCCTTAAAAAGGCGATTGAGGATGCGATCCATGCCGTTGCAGGCTTGGCCCAGTTGCTGGGCTTTTTTCACCTGCGAGAGGATCTGCCCTTCTCCCAGCACCAAGCTGTCCAGACCGGCAGCCACCCGCATCAGGTGGGTTACCGCATCCTGGTAAAGAAGGGTAAACAGGTGCGGACGCAGTTGGGGCAAGGGGATCCCTTTCAGCTCAGCCAAGAACTGCATCGTCTGCCGGACACCACTCTCCATTTCTGAGGTGACGATGTAGACCTCCAGCCGGTTACAGGTGCTGAGGATCGCAGCCTCCTCAATGTGGGGGTGGGCGCGAAGCTGCTGGATCGTCTCTCCCACCTCCGCCTCCGCGATGCTGAGGCGCTCCCGAATCTCCACAGGAGCTGTGCGATGGCTAAGACCGACAACCGCGATAAACATGCCTCTCCGTCGTCTGTACAGCAACAGCAAAAGTTATTAAAAACAAAAACTCTGAACAAAAGCAAATATTGTTTCAGAAAGAAGGCAAAAGCTGTAACCGATATGGGGGATCCCTTGACTCGGTTCCAGCAAGCTTAGGTAACTTTTCTCAGCCTACCTAAACCCTAAGACCAGTATCGAACCGGTTTTGCCGGATTTTGCTGAAGAGTTATTACGTTTTCACGGGTTGGGGCTTGATAGATTTCGTAACTTTCCCAAAAAGGCAAGGGCGACCTCCAGCAGGGGAAAGCCGCCCCGATCTGCGAGGATGTTAGATAGGGATCCCTTAGCGCAGCTGCAGTCCGCGGGGCTGCTGGCCATCTTTCATGTGGATGGTATCCACAAAGCGCACCGTGCGGGATTGGCTGGAAATCACCAAGGTCTCGGTGCGGGCCCCGCCCCCGAAGAAGCGCACCCCGCGCATCAAGTCGCCATCGGTGATCCCGGTGGCAGCAAAGAGCACTTCCTTGCCACTGGCCAGCTCTTCACACTCCCACACCTTGTCGGGATCCTCGATGCCTTTTTCTTTGAGTTCCCGTCGCGTTTCCTCCACGGGTGGCAAGTAGGTGCCTGCCTGAACCACCTCGGGATCGTAGATCAGCCGACCCTGGAAGTGGGCGCCCAAGCACCGCAGAGCGGCTGCCGAGATCACCCCCTCAGGAGCAGCTCCGATCCCCATCAGAGCATGAATGCCGGTGCCGTTGAAGCCCGCCGAGAGAGCCGCCGAGATGTCGCCATCGGTGATCAGCTTCACCCGCGCCCCCGCCTCTCGAATTTGGCGAATCAGATCGAGGTGGCGCTTGCGATCCATGACCACCACCGTCAGATCGGAGATCTCCCGATCCAGGCTTTCGGCGATGATCTTGAGATTTTTCTCTGGCGGATAGTCGATGTGCACCTTGCCCTTGGCCTGGGGCGGAGCCGCCAGCTTTTGCATGTAGATGTCCGGGGCGTGGAGAAGGCCGCCTTTCTCGGAGATGGCCAGCACCGCCATAGAGCCGTTTTGGCCTTTGGCCACTAGGTTGGTGCCCTCGCAGGGATCCACAGCAATATCGATCTCCACCAGCTCTTCCACACGGCAGAACTGCTCAGCATCCGGGCGGGTACAGATGCCCACTTCTTCGCCGATGTAGAGCATGGGGGCCTCATCGCGGGTTCCTTCCCCGATGACGATGCGACCGCGCATAGGGATCTGGTTGAGTTTCTCCCGCATGGCCTCTACAGCCACCTGGTCGGCGGTCTTGTTGTCCCCTTTGCCCATCCAGCGGGCGGCGGCAATGGCAGCCTGCTCCACGACTTCGATGATCTCTAGCCCCAACTTGTTGTCCACGATGTGCCCCCTTGCTGATCTCGGAATGGTGAAGGCCAACTTAAGGATATCTTCAGACTCTTCCCCTCAGTTTACCAGGGCAGGCTTCTCCTCGGGATCCCATTCTCTCAACCCCAATAAGCTGAGAGAACAAATCTCCCAAAGCCAGTCAGGAAGAGCGATCCCCGTCTTGGCGGCTTACTATTGCCGCTTGGGGATCAGGGATGGTAGCCTATTTTAAGGGCAATAAGTTTTTCTTAACACCATTAAAAAAACGCAATGAAAAGATACGCTTTTGTCAACCGTTCCGGACAGGTTCAGGTGATCCGCACGATCCCCGGCCACTGGGAGCGCACCCTCTTCCCCGGCCAGCAGGCGATCTTTGAGGCGGAGCCGGACGACTATCTGGAAGTTTACAGTTGCTGCTGCTCCACCGCCATCCTGGAAGAGCGCCGCCCCTGTCGCCATCTGGTGGATTCTTCCTCGCCTGAGGTTGACCTCTACCTGTGGTCATCTTCGCAACGGGGAACTCTGGCGGATGCGTTGAACGGTTGACAGGCTCTAGCGGCTGGCTGCCCCATAGGGGCAAGAGGACTGGGTTTGCCCAGGATAACTAGATTGGGGATCGCTTCTCCTGAGGCCGATCCCCGGATTTTTCAGAGGGCGGATGCGGATCTGGAGAAGGGGCATCGGGGGGACGGGTCAGGCAACTGCCCCGCGCAGCATTGCGAAAGGTATCGATGCGCTCCACGCAATTTTGATGGCCGCAATAGGGGCAATACAGGCGATCCCCAGGTTGGGGCTCCACATCGGCCTGGCTCCACCACCGCCGACAGCGATCACAACAGAAGTGATAGAGGAACTCCAGCGCCACTCTCATGGGATCCCTTGCAGAGCTGAACCGATCAGCATGGAAAAATGGGGATTATCCGGATCCCGGCAGTTGGGATCCGTCGCTATCTATCGAGTTAAGGCAGAGTCATTATGAGTATGGTATGTTAGGTTTGGTTTACATTTGCACTTTACCGCAAGGAGCGTTGATTTATGTCTCAGGAAGGATGCCTGCGAGTGGGGCAGCCCGCTCCCGATTTTTCCGCCACCGCCGTCTATGACATGGAATTCAAGACGGTGAAGCTCTCCGACTACAGGGGTAAGAAGTATGTGGTGTTGTTTTTCTACCCCTTGGACTTCACCTTTGTCTGCCCAACGGAGATCACGGCCTTCAGCGACCGCTATGACGACTTTGCCAAGCTGGATACCGAGATCCTGGGTGTTTCAGTGGATAGCGAATACTCTCACCTGGCCTGGATTCAAACCGACCGCAAGGCTGGAGGGGTGGGTGAGCTGAGGTATCCTCTGGTCTCTGACCTGAAAAAGGAGATCAGCGCTGCCTACAATGTCCTGGATCCGGAAGCGGGTGTGGCGCTGCGCGGCCTGTTCATCATCGACAAAGAAGGGATCATCCAGCACGCCACCATTAACAACCTGGCCTTTGGCCGCAGTGTGGATGAAACCTTGCGCACCCTGCAAGCTATCCAATACGTGCAATCTCACCCCGATGAAGTTTGCCCGGCCAACTGGCAGCCCGGCCAGAAAACCATGCACCCCGACCCGGTGAAATCCAAGGAGTTCTTTGCGGCGATTGCCAAGTAGGTTGGCCCCTGGGATCCCTGGCTACATATAGGAGATCCCCAGCGCTTCCGGGCGTAGCTTCAGCTCAAGGTGGGCTGGAGCTTTTTTGTCGAAAACAGGCAAGCAAAAGATCCCCCGACCTTGCTAGGGGATCCTGAAACCCAGTAGGGAGCGAAGCTGTGGGGAGTTCAATCCCAGGGTTTCCCGCCGGTGAACTTGTAGGTAATCGGCTCCTTGTTTTTGCCGATGTTGCGATCCACTTTGCCGACGGGCTCGCGGCCTTCGTTGACCTTCTCGGGAAAGACGCCGTCTTTGGGATGCACCAACACAGGCTCCCCCCCCGCGGGAATGCGGAAGATCTGGTAGTCGTTGATCTTGTAGTCGGATCTCAACTGGGCACCCAGCGCCAAACACTGCTCTTTGCGGGCAAAGGTGAGAAAGTTTTTGCCTTCCACCATTTCGGCAGCGCCGCCGGTGGGCATTTCAAACACCTGCCCCGGCTTGCCCGTCCAGGTGATGACGTATTTTTCTTCGGTTTCGGCTGCGCTCAACAGCCCCCCGGTGGATCCCCCAAATAGAGGCAGCTTTGCTCCCTGACGAGGATCGCCTTCCATCACAGCCATAGTCTACCTTTCTCAACTCGTTGTGGTTTGCGGTGGTTTGCCTTGTCCAAACCGCGGTTTGCGGCGCGAAGCACTTTGAATCTACCACTGACTCGATTTTTGGCCCCAGTTCCGCCTGGGAACTGTAATCTTTCGTAGCAGACCGGCTTGCTCTCGGACGGATCCCTGGGCGCCCTGTAGGCCACCATAGAACAAGCCGGAGACCCACAGCTTTCTGGAAAAGGAACAGCGCCCATGGCCCAGTGGTCCCTCCATCCCAGCTCGCAATCCAACGCTAGGGTCATTCTCATTCCCACCGCCTTTGGCCACGATACTCAGGCTCCGATGGCCATTCTCAATGCCGGTTCGGAGCTGTGTGCCTTCGAGCCGAGGTTGGGGATCGATGTGGATAAGCTGGCGGTGGCGCAGTTGCCGGGGCTGGTGGATGAGCCTCCCTACGGCATGTGTGAGGCGGCGGTGACTCAAGCTTGGAGACGACAACAATGGCCGGTGCTGTTGCCTTCGGTCTTGGCCGCCAGTTGGGGGGCCATTCGTGCCCTCTGGAAGCACTACCCAACTCTGAGTGTGGTGCATTGCAGCGCTCATGCCAACCTGATGCCGCCCCCAGAGATGACCCAGCCGGATCAAGATACAAGCTATGGCAGTGCTGCCTGGGTGGAGTTGCTCTATCAGCACAAGCTGCCGGTGATCCATGTGGGATTGCGCAGCGGCAGTGCGCGGGCCTACGCATGGCTGAAAGCCCACCACAGCCCAATATTCTGGGCCCAAGATGGCTGGGATCCCCAGCAGGTGGTGGCCTCTTTGCCGGATCAACCGGTGTTTTTGGTGGTGGACTGCAGTGTGCTGGATCCTTCCTTGGCGCCCGCCGTGAATCACCCAGAGCCAGGGGGGGTGAGTTGGTTGCAACTGTTGCAGATCTGTGAGGCCATCTTTGCTGCTCGTCCTGTGGTTGGCCTTTCGCTGGGAGGGGTGGCGGTGGGATCCGCAACGCGGCAAACCGCTCGTGTGGTGGCCCGCCTGCTCAATTGGTTGCTGGCCTGCTATGCCCTTCACTCCCTGAAGGTGACTGCTCAACCGCAACCTGCCCAGACTGTTTAAGCTGCTCAAAGATGAATGCCTGAATATCTGGAAATGGTTGCATGAACCTGATACATTCACGCTGAACTCTCCTGAACATGGTTCAGG
>NZ_JANSIM010000141.1:0-2928 GCF_047502655.1 Synechococcus sp. R5-12
TTGAACAGTGATGTTCAGCAGTGTTCAGCGTAAATGTATCAGGGAGAAAAGCTCTGCACTCAGAGACTGAGGATAACTTGCCGATATGCCACCTCTAGCTTCTGCACGGCTTGCTCTATAGTATCCCATTTTACAGAACTGGCTGGCTCGGCATGAACCAGCTTTTCCAACTGCTGACACAGCTCGGCCAGACGTTTGGCGCCCAGGGTGCTGCTGCTGCCCTTGAGGCGGTGGGCCAACCGAGCAATGGCTTGGGGATCCCGCTGCTCTAGGGCCTGCCGCAGGGATCCCAATAGAGCTTCGCTGTCTTGCCGGTAGGTTTGGATCATCTCCTGCCAGGCTTCTGGAGAGCTGAAGACTGCCCGCATCTGGGCGAGGGTAACGGGGTCGAGGGGCGGATCCTCTTCTTGGCTGGCCGGGATGGGAAGGGGAAGGGATCCCTGAAGAACCCGGACTAGGGTAGCCGGCTCCAAGGGTTTGGTTAGATAGCCATCTACCCCAGCAGCTTGGGCAGCAGCACGGCCTTCCGAAAACACATTGGCCGTGAGGACGACAATGTGGGGTTGGCGCTCAGGGGGCAGCTCAGCACGGATGCGACGGGTGGCCGCAAGACCATCCAGCTCCGGCATTTGCATGTCCATCAACACCAGATCGTAGGGGCGCAGGCGCAGAGCTTGGACGGCTTCTAGGCCGTTGCCGACAATATCGGGCCGGTAGCCCAACCGCTCCAGCATGAGACGAATCACCTTCTGGTTAACCGGGTTATCCTCTGCCACCAGGATCTGAAGCGGGTAGCGGCTGGCCAGGGTCGCGTCCCAAATGGAGGGAGGAGCGGCGGGAGAGGAAGATAAGGAGGAAGGAGCTTTTTCTCCCACAAGCCCCAGCAGCAGCTTCCGCAGTTGGGAGGCTTTGACCGGCTTGGCCAAAGTGGGGAGAGGGTCTGCTGTGGAGATGAAGTTGCGCCCCGTCAGCACTAGCGGTAACAGGCGGGGTTGCGCTGTCTGCAGGTCAGCCGCCAGGGTCAAGCCATCCCGGTCTGGCAGGGTGGCATCCAGAAGGGCCAGGTCAAAAGGACGAGTTCTAACTGCAGCCTGGGCTTCTGCCGCCAAGGCGCAACAGGTTACCTCCATGCCCCAAGCGCTCAGCAGTCGGGATAGCAACTGCCGTTGACTGGCGTTGTCTTCCACCAGCAAAACCCGCTTGCCGGCCAAGCACGGATCCGGTGCGGCGGTTGGCAACAGCTCCTGGTCTGGCCTCTTTAGGGGGATGCGAAAGCGAAAAGTGGATCCCTGGCCCGGCTGACTTTCCACCCCGATTGCTCCCCCCATGAGCTGGCAGAGACGCTGGCTGATAGCCAGGCCCAGACCGGTGCCCCCAAACTGGCGGCTGATGGAGCTATCCACCTGGCTGAAGGGCTTGAAGAGGCGATCCAATTTTTCGGGGGGAATGCCAATGCCTGTATCCCGCACCTGAACGTTGACCCATTGCTTTTCAGGATCCCTCTCCCCTGCCTCGACCGTCACCACTACCTCTCCCTGGGGGGTGAACTTGATGGCGTTGCTGAGCAGATTGGCCAGGATTTGGCGCAGCCGGTTGGGATCCCCTATCAAGGTTGGCGGCAGGCTGGGATCCACCCAGGCCATCAGCTCCAGCTCCTTGCTCTGGGCTTGGGCTGCCATCAGATCCAGCAGCTCCTCCACCAACTGCAGCAAGGAAAAAGGCATTTCCTCCAGTTCCAGCTTCTGGGACTCGATCTTGGAGAAATCGAGGATGTCGTTGATTAGGTTCAGCAGCACCTCGCCTCCATAGCGGATGGTCTGTACCCAATCCTGCTGCTGCGGATCCAAGGAGGTGTCCAGGAGTAGACTGGTCATCCCCAAAATGGCGTTGATGGGGGTGCGGATCTCGTGGCTGATGGTGGCCAGGAACTCGCTCTTGGCCCGGCTGGCGGCTTCGGCAGCTTCCTTGGCTGCTTTCATCTGCTCTTCTGCCAGCTTGGCTACGGTGATATCCCGTCCGGCGGCGTAGAACAGGGATCCGGCCAAAGAGGCTCGCCACTCGATGAAGCGATAGCTGCCGTCCTGAGTGCGGTAGCGGTTGACAAAGTGATCCAGCCGTTTCTCTTCGATAAGCTGCTGCATGGCCGCCTGCGTGGCGGGGACATCTTCCGGGTGAACCCACTCCAAAAAGGGTCGGCTCTGCAGCTCCTGCAGAGAATAGCCCAGCGTAGTCTCCCAGGCGCGGTTGAGACGGCGAAAGTACCCTTGGGCATCGGCAATGCAGAGCAAATCCAGAGCTACCGAGAAAAACTGCTCCAGCTCCGCTTCTGCCGACTTGCGGGCAGTGATGTCCACCGCGGTAAACACCCAACACGGGATCCCGCGCAAGACAAGGGGCTGCACAAACACGTCTTCCCAGACAACTCGGCCATCCTGCCGCTGCCAGTGCCACTCAAAGCGGGCGGATCCCTGCTGGCGGGCCTGCTCCAAGTAGGGCTGCAAGGCAAACTCCCTCCCCTGCAAAGCCCGGCGATAGGGAGACTGCTCGCAAGCGTCGAAGGCCCGCAGCTCCTCCAGGCTGGAAAACCCGTAGGCGGCAATGGCTTGGGAGTTGGCCTCCAGGATCTCGCCGGTCTCGGCATGACGGATGAGGATGGCCACAGCGGCATTCTCAAACAGAGCCCGGAACTTCTGCTCGCTTTCCTGGACGGCCTGCTGGGATCGCACCCTGTCGGTTACATCGCGGACGATCACCACCACCTCTTGGGGGTTGAGGGGCACAATGCGCACCTCTTCGTGGCGGGTCTCTCCTTGAATCTCGATGCTTTGGTCGTAGCGCTGCCGCGTCTGGGTAGCTATAGCCTGCTGAACAAAGAAAAGCCGCCGCTCGGCCAACTCCGGTGGCAAAAGCTCCTGCAGGGATCGGCCC
>NZ_JANSIM010000142.1:0-26829 GCF_047502655.1 Synechococcus sp. R5-12
ACCCTACGGGTACAGTGCGGGGCTCCTGCGATTTCTAGCTGAGGTGTGGCTCTTTGTGATGTGGTGAGGTGAAGCCAAGATGGACGTGATCCCAGATGAACCGATTGTGATTGCCAGCCTGCTGAGCCTGGCTTTGCTGGGGATCTTGATTCTGAACTTGGCAGGGCGTGGGTCTGGGGATGCAGATTAAAAGGTTGACAAGCTCACTTATCCTTCTTTAGGATTAGGATCGCCTCGTTTCCGAGTGCCCCCATCGTCTAGAGGCCTAGGACACATCCCTTTCACGGATGCGACAGGGGTTCGAATCCCCTTGGGGGTATTGGGTCAGAGTTATAAGATGAAGCCGTCAACAGGGGATCCCTGGCAGCGGTGACACCTTACTCAGACTTTACTCAGAGAGGCTTTGCCGCCACAAACCACTCCAGATACAAGCTGGGAGAGCGGGTCATCTGGGATCCCCATACAAGCGGCATGGGCAGCCAGCCAACTGCCACTCCGTCGAGGGGGATCCCTATTCCACCCTTACTCCTCAACAGGGGAAAAATCTCCAAAGCAGCGGCCTAGAAGGTTAGGCTTAGTTGTCCAATCGGCTACGGCTTGGGTTCGGGCAGACCTGGGGCCTGCAAAAATCAGGTGCTGGCCACCAGAGCTTCAGCCGGCGTGGCGGCGACCAACAGCTCATCTTTGATAAGCTCTGCCAGCTCCTGCAGTTGGCGAATCGCCTCTGCCCCTTCCAATTTCATAAGCTCCCGGTCATCCCGCATTTCTGTCCAGCTAATGGAGCACTCGGAAACCAAAAAGCGGATTAGGTGCCCCTCTCGTAAACTGACCATAAACGAGGCACTCTCGAAAGACGTACCACAGGTGTAGCAAGAGGCTGGGTAGCCCCGCTTCTCCAAAACGATGGCCAGAGCCTGCAAACTCATCACCAGATCTTGAACATAGCTGCGGTATTGTTCCGCCAACCGTGTGAACATCACACTCCTCCCTAACGGATTGGCACTTTTGGGGCTTAGCCTAGCTGCAAATGACCTAACTAGTAATTTATGCTTAGGACTAGGATTACATCTATCATAACAATCGACAATCCCTCAAGGAAGTGATTAAGGCCACAGAGTAGGCGAAGTCTACTTCAGGGAAATGTAGTATTCAACACTTCTCTTAACAGGGACATCAAAATTTACCTCGAGTCAATGCTCTTATCTATCGGGATCCTCACCCAGTGCTTGGCCCAGTCTTTTCTCAAAATGGCTCAGGGCTGCTCGTGTCAGCAGGACAGTTGCCTCAAAGCTTTCTCTTGCAAGGGTCTCACCGATCGCGAAGTAAGACGCGGTCTTTTGACAAGAGACCGGCGGGAGTGTCAAGTGGGCCAAGGCTTGCAGACGAATGCAGATCAAGGTGGGTTCCCACCCGGTTATGCTGAGAAAACTCTCGGCATGGACAATTGAGAAGGAACGGCTCGATGCTGACACCTGTTGATCTGGAGAAACGAGTGGCTTATTTGCAGAGTCCCCAAGCCATTCGGGATCGCTGTCAGTTGCTATTGGAAAGGGTTTTGGCCGATGAATCAGAGCACTTTCGCCTCGACCTGAACCGGCTGGGATCCGTAGCCGACTATGTGATCACCACAATGCGGGCCCACTATCCCACCGGGGAAATTCCCTTCCACAGCCGCTGGCAACATTTTCAAGTGGGATCCGGGGAGCGCCTAACCCGTCTGGAAAATCGACTTAAAGACATGGATCCGCTGGAGCGGCTGCGATGCAAGTGGGATCTGGCCATCGTCAGCGTGTTGCTGGACGCAGGGGCAGGCTCTGCCTGGAAGTACCGGGATCCAGAAAGTCAGACGGTGGTGGGTCGTTCCGAAGGTTTGGCCTTGGCCAGTTTCGACTGGTTCTGGCAAGGTGGGTTTTCCAGCGATCCCCAGCAGCCTCTGCAGGTGGATGCGGCAGGCCTGGAGCGGATCACCTTGGCGGATTTGGCAGCAGCTTTCCAGGTGGGGCCGGAAAATCCTTTACTGGGACTGGAGGGGCGCTGGCAACTGCTGCAAAGGTTGGCACAAACTTTGCGGGCTCAACCTCATTACTTTGGATCTGGTCACAATCTTCCTCGTCCAGGCCGGTTGTGGGACGCCATCCAGCCTGAGGATCCCAGCGGTGGGATCGAGGCAGCACAGGTCTTACAGGCAGTTCAGAGGGGGGTTGGCCCCATTTGGCCTGGGCGAGTCTCGCTGGCCGGGATCCCTCTGGGGGATGTCTGGCCCTATCCCCACCTGCCCCAAACGGAGCCGGGGAGCCATTGGGTGCCTTTTCACAAGTTGTCCCAATGGATGACCTATTCCCTGCTGGAGCCGTTGCAGCAGGAGGGGATCCCAATCGGGGGTTTGGATGAGCTGACGGGTTTGGCGGAGTATCGCAACGGGGGGCTGTTTGTGGATTTGGGGGTGATCCAGCTCAAGCAGCCGGAGATTGGGCAGCAACCGCATCCCCCAGATTCGACGGTGATTGTGGAGTGGCGAGCCCTGACGGTGATTTTGCTGGATCAAGTTGCCTCCTTAATCCGGGAAAGGCTTGGCTGCTCTGCCCAGGAGTTGCCCCTGGTGAAAATACTGCAAGGGGGAACCTGGACGGCAGGACGGCAAATAGCGGCCCAGCTTAGGCCAGATGCTTCTCCTCCCATCCAACTGCTCAGCGATGGCACGGTTTTTTAGGGATCCCCTTTCGAGATTCTTAAGAAGTTCTGTAATAATCTCAGGGCCAAATCAGGACGGGATCCCCAGTGCAGATGCAGGTACGAAGCGTGAAGACGCTCGGTGGCCCATCCTTCCTGTTGAAGCTGGGCGGGGGATCCCCAGCTGTAGATTGGGCTGGGGGAGATGGGGGTGCTGCGGGAGCGGTGAAATTCATGCCCGCGCAGGCGATCCCCAGCTGGCGCCAGCAGGGTTGGGCGCAAAACGGCAGCTGCGCGGTAGCCCAAACATAGCCGGTTGGCCATGTCTACTGTGATGGGCAACAGCCCGGCCATCGGGTAGGTCTTTCCCTGAAAATCGGTGAGGGATTGGCCCAGCACCATCAGTCCGCCACACTCGGCATAGAGGGGTGGGTGGGCGGGCGGGAGCGGGCGTTGGTTAATGCTCTCAGATAGAGGTGCTGCAAACAATTCCGGGAACCCTCCCCCCAGCAGCACGCCGTCGCAGGGCTCCGGTGGCCATAGCCCCACCTGGAGGGGGGAATACTCCAGCAGCTCGGCTCCACAGGCCCGCAACAGATCCAAGTTGTCGGCGTAGTAGAAGTTAAAGGCGTGGTCTTGGGCCACCGCCACCCGTACCTGTTCGCAGCGGCGGGGCGGAGTCCTTTCGGTGAGAGGGGGGATCCCTGGCCACAGCTCTCCTACCGCTGGAGGAAGCCTCCGAATGAGGGGCAATAGGCTATCCCAATTGACGTGTTGCTCGGCCAGCTCGGCCCAGGCAGCTTGCCAGTGGGGGAAGTGATCCAGTTCTGAGACAGGCACCAACCCCAGGTGTCGGCTGGGCAACCGCAAATCCTCCCGCCGGGGAAACTGGCCCAAGACTGGGATCCCCGCTGCAGCCGCTGCCTGCTGCAAGATTTGTCCATGCCGCTCCGAGGCCACCCGGTTGAAAATCACCCCAGCAATGGAGAGGCGGGGATCCCAGCGGCTCAAGCCGTAGAGCAAAGCGGCCACCGTCGTTCCCATGCCGCTGCCATCGATCACCAGCACCACAGGGATCCCGAGCAGGCGGGCCACATGGGCGCTGCTGGCAAAAAAAGGCTCCGTTCCGCCCTCGGGGAGGGGCAGGGATCCCGGCGCTCGTCCATCGAAGAGGCCCATTACCCCCTCCACAATGGCTCCATCCTTGCCCTGGCAATGGTGGCGAAAGCAGCGCTGCACAAAGTCCTCGTCGGTCAAGAAGGGATCCAAAGTGCGACAGGGGATCCCGCTCACCGCCGTGTGAAACAGAGGATCAATGTAATCCGGCCCCACCTTGAAAGGTTGGATGCGCAGGCCCCGTCGCCTCAGAGCGGCCAACAGAGCCAGAGTGATGGTGGTTTTGCCGCTGCCGCTTGCTGCCGCCGCCAGCAGAATGGCCATCTTTCCTGCCCAAGGGTTAGAACTCGATGCCGATTTGCGCCTTGATCCCCTGGTCACGGAAGGGATGCTTGACCAAAGTCATCTCCGTCACCAGATCGGCTCGGTCGATCAACGCTGCCGGCGCGCCCCGCCCCGTCAAGATCAGGTGAACCCGCTCCGGTTTCTCCGCTAGCCCGGCCAACACCCTGTCCGGCGAGAGATATCCCAACTTGAGGGCGACATTGATCTCATCCAGAAGCACCAACTGAAACTCCCCGCTGGTGAACAGCTCCCGCCCCTTTTCCCAGGCTGCCTGTGCATGGGCGATGTCTCGCTCCCGGTCTTGGGTTTCCCAGGTAAAGCCCTCTCCCATGGCGTAAAAAGCTATTTTCCCCAGGCCCAGCTCTGGATGCTCGGCCAATTTCCGCAATAGCTTGGCTTCTCCTGGATCCCAGGCCCCCTTGATAAATTGCACCACCCCCACCGACAATCCCTGGCCGAGGGCGCGGAAGATCATGCCAAAGGCAGCCGTGGTCTTTCCCTTGCCCTGCCCGGTGTGTACGATGATCAAGCCCTTGTCATCTCGCATGCCCGACAGACGCTGCCGCTGCCGCTGCTGGCGTTTTTGCATTCTTTGGCGGTGCCGCCAGTTTGGGTCAGCCTCTGTGCCCGGTGAGCTATCGCAAGCAGCCTCAAGTTCTGTTGTCGAGGGGGGCAGGGGCTGGGATCCGGAAGCCGGTGCAGGCAAGCCAGACAGGGCGGGTTGGGCCATAATCAAAAGGAATCGAGATTCGCCACACAGGCTGAGGGGAACTGCACCACTGGCGCGACCGTCGGGGCAAACCCAAGTTCCCCACAGTGAACCGCCTTTATCCTAATCCGGTTTCATTCGGCTGGGATATGAGAGAACCGGCTGCCGCTTTCCGAGATAGCCTGCTGATGTACTGCTTCATCTGGGCAGTGCTGGCAATAGGGTGCTTTCAAGTCTTGCCCCGCATCCAAGTCGTATCTGCCGCCGAGTTGCAACCGTGGCTAGCGCCCAGCTACTTTGCAGGTCTGGGGGGATCCCTATTGGCAGCCTTGGGATCCCTGTTGGCCATCTCAGCCGAAACGACGCCAAATCCTGCCGACAAAAAGCATCTGCACCGCTTGGCTTGGGGATTGGGGACAGTTGGCTTTCTCGGCGTTCTCTCCCCCCTGGGCTTGGCCGGCGCATTCTTTCTCAAAGCCGCTCAGGGGACAGACTGGTGGCAGGGTCTGTTTGGCTGAAGCCGCCCACAGCTTATTTTTTTGACAAATGGGCGGAGGTTGGGGGTACTATAGGGACAAGTTCCGTTCTTTATCCAGAGCAGACTGAGGGACCAGGCCCAATGAAGCTGCGGCAACCCGGCGGAAGCCTCCGCTACGGTGCCAATTCCTGCGGTTAGTCAGTAACCGAAAGATAAAGGCAATAAAGTTTTCTCTAGAGGATAGCCCTCTTTGGCGGGGGACTTTTCTGGCAACTTTATCCTTTAGCAGCTCCCATAGCTCTGGTCGCGGCAGCGGGGCAAGGCCTTCGCGGCAGTGCTGGTGCGTCAGCGGTGCAGAACGCTTGCTGGTTGCTGGGCCTTTCCTCTGGCTGAGTTGGGGCTGGTGCGGAGCACCTGGGGATCCCTGGTTGGCTCTTTCTCCGACGGATAATGAACGAGCGGGTGAGCCTTGTTTTTTGTTCAGGTTCTCAGTTCTAGCTTTTAAGGAGAAGGTTCGTTGTCCAAGTCGTTTTTGTTTTCCTCGGAGTCGGTGACGGAGGGGCACCCCGACAAAATCTGCGATCAGATCTCCGATGCCATCGTGGATGCCCTCTTGACGGCGGATCCCCTCAGTCGGGTGGCCGCCGAGGTGGTGGTCAATACGGGCCTGGTTTTGTTGACCGGGGAGATCACCTCGCAAGCGCAGGTCAACTTCACCCGTCTGGTGCGGGACAAGGTGGCCGAAATTGGCTATACCGATGCCAAGAATGGGTTTTGTGCAGAAAGCTGCGCGGTGTTGGTGGCTTTCGATGAGCAATCTCCCGATATTGCCCAAGGGGTGAACATGGCCCTGGAAAGTCGCGGCTCCCAGGAAGATCAATTCGACTTGGTCGGGGCCGGGGATCAGGGGTTGATGTTTGGCTTTGCCTGCGATGAAACTCCCGAGTTGATGCCCTTGCCCATTAGCTTGGCCCACCGCCTCAGCCGCCAGTTGGCCACGGTTCGCAAAAACGGCACCCTGCCCTATCTGCGCCCGGATGGCAAAACGCAGGTGACTGTGGCCTATGAGGAAGGTCGCCCGGTGGGCATTCACACCCTGCTCATCTCCACCCAGCACACACCCACGATTGGCGCCATTACGGAAGAGGCGGCGGTGCAAGAGCGGATCCGCGCCGATCTCTGGGAGGCAGTGGTCACGCCGGTGTTTGCCGAGCTGCCCATCAAGCCGGATAGCCACACCCGCTTCCTCACCAATCCCACCGGCAAGTTTGTCATCGGCGGCCCTCAGGGAGATGCGGGCCTGACCGGACGCAAGATCATCGTCGATACCTACGGCGGCTATTCTCGCCATGGGGGCGGGGCCTTCTCCGGCAAGGATCCCACCAAGGTGGATCGCAGCGCTGCCTATGCGGCTCGTTACGTGGCCAAGAACATCGTGGCAGCTGGCTTGGCGCAAAAATGTGAAGTGCAGGTGAGCTACGCCATTGGGGTAGCCCGCCCCATCAACATTTTGGTGGAAACCTTTGGCACAGGGCGCATCCCCGACGAAGAGCTGTTGCGGCTGGTGCAGCGCCACTTCGATCTGAGGCCGGCAGCCATTTTGGCCCAGTTCCAACTGCGGGAGCTGCCCCGCCAACGGGGGGGACGCTTCTACCAAAATGTAGCGGTCTATGGTCACTTCGGGCAAACTCACCTGGATCTGCCCTGGGAGCGCACCGATAAAGCCGCTCTGCTGCGGGAGGAGGCTCTTGCCAAGGCGACTGCCCTCTTGGCCTAAGAGGGGATCACTAAGACGGCCTGCTGCCTCAATGCTTGCCCTGGTGCAGTTGCTTAACCAGGTGGGGTAGCTCCGGCAGGATCAGGCTGCGCATAGCCAGTTGCACGGCTGCTGGGGAGCCAGGCATGGAAAAGATCAAGCACTTTCCGTGGATCCCGGCGATGGCCCGAGAGGCGATGGCCCGACTGCCGACCTGGGCGTAGCTGAGCTGACGGAAGATCTCGCCAAAACCGGGCAAGGTCTTTTCCAGGAGAGCCTCAATGGCGTCATAGGTGGTGTCGCGGGGGGCGATGCCTGTGCCGCCATTCAACAGGATCACCGGCAGGGATCCGGCCCAATCCTGAACCTGCTCTCGAATGAGCTGCGGTTCATCTCGGAGAATGCAATATCTCTCCACCCGGTGGCCGGACTCCTGGAGGGCTGTGCAGATAAACTGGCCGCTGTGATCGGTTTCAGGGGTGCGCGTGTCGCTGACGGTGATCACCCCACAGGGCAAGGCGGCAAAAATGTGCTCCGCACCGCTGTCGCAATCGAGGGGAAAGTTCATGGCCAGGATCCCTGAGGAAAGAGAGTGGCAAGCCCATCAAGACTGTCCCTGAGGGGGCTCGGCAGGAGTTGGAGGGTCAACGACCGTCTGCTGGAGCTCTAGGATCCCTGAGGACTCTGCCCCACCAGCACGGGCGAGTTGGGGAGGAGGGGACTGGGCAAGCAGGCGGCGCAGCTTGGGGGGAAGCTCCTGCAACTGCTCCAACAACAAGTTTAGAGATATGGCCGGTTCTCTGGAAAACAGGGATCCCGCGGGGGGTACCGGCGGCAGAGGAGAACAGGCAAAGGCAGCCGCAGCCAAAGAGCGGATCCGCTCCTGCTGCTCCTGCCAAAGGAACTGGCCGATTTCTGGGGGAAAGGTAAGATGAGGAGAGCCGCGACGCTGCCAAAGGCGGAGAAGCTGCTCCACAGAGGCGGCCTTGTACCGCCCCTGGTAGAGGGCTTCTAGCAAGGCTGCCGGGATCCAAAGATCCGGGAACAACTGGCTCCAGCGCTCCACCCAAACCTGGCTGGGTTGACCTTCCAGCTCAAACCCATAGTGCTCCAGAAAGGTGGCAGGATCCATCAGCCCATGGCAGCCCAAGGAAACTCAACCCAAGCTAGTCCAGATCCGCCGAGACAAAGGGGAGATAAAGCCTTTCTCCCTGGATCTCGCAAGACAGCTCTCGTCCAAGAATACCCCTATTTGCCTTTCATGAAGGCTCTGTGAAGAGGCTATAAAGCTGCAAAGCTGCGGTACGCTTAAAGACTCAGTGGCTGACGGGCCCCAGCTCAAGCGCTGCCTCCAGAGCGCGCTCGCTATCAGGAAACTGCGTCAGCAGCCGTCCTAGGAAGGCGACATCTCCCGTCAGGCCGTACAGAGCCATGAGCACATCCCCGGCATAGCGGCTCTGGGGGAAGCGGTTCAGCAGCTCATTGCCGGCGTAGATCGCCTGGCGGGCATAGCCATCCTGCAGGGCTTTGGCTTCCAGAAAGTAGCTGTAGCTGAGGCTGCCAGGATCCACGTAGTCCGGCAGTGACGTGTCGAACAAGCTGGTATCTTCTGTCACTCCTGGGGGGAAGCCCGGCAGCGGATAGATGGCTGCCGTTTCCTCGGGAGGGTAGGTGGTGTACTGGCGGTAGAGGATCAGCACCTGCCGGTACAGGCTTTCTTCCTGAAGATGGGCAGGGGCGGTGGGATCCGCCAGCACAGAGCCGAGTAACTCTGCTGCTACAGCATGGTGATTGGCCCGCTGATAGTCCGATAGAGAACTGGAGGAAGCCGGTTGCGGCGGCGCGCTTCCATCAGCATCCCCACTCAGGCCACCGGCACGGGTTTGGTTAAACAGCCACAGGTACCCATTGCGCCAACCGTCGGCAGCGGCCCAGTGGGCGGCCAGTTGATAGCGTTGTTGGGGAGTGGATTGGGCTTGCCAACGGCTCAATTGGCGCCAGCGTTCTCGTTGGGCCTGGATTTTCGGTTGCAGAGGGGTGCGGCTGGCGGGCACGGGATCCCAGTCGTCCAGCCAGTAGCCGCCATCCAGCAAGGGGTAGCGATCCAACACAGCATCCAAAGCCAGATTTTCCGTCAGCTGCAGGGCTAGGTCGTAGCGGTGTTCGCGGGCGAAGCGAACCGCCAGAGCATAGCGGACGGCGGCGGCCAGAGGATGCTCGCCGTGGCGGTCGAGAAAAGCTTGCAACTCGCTGGGGGTTGCACCGCTGTCTAAGAGCAAAAGCAGGCGGCGGCGCAAGACGTAGCGCATGTCTCCATCGCCGAAGGGATCCGCCAGCCAATTGGCCAAAAGGACCAGTGCTTCTTCCCTTTTGCCCTGCCACTCCAAGGTGCGTGTCAGCCAGAAGAGGGCATCGTCGGCACCGGGATGATTCGGGTAGACGGTCAGCCAAGTCCGCCAAAGGGTCTCTTCCTCTGCCGGGGGGAAAGGCCGCGGGATCGGTTCGCCGGTCTCGGGGTTGTAGAGGGAATGGCCAAAATAGCTGCCCCCCCGAATGCGGGCGTATTCCCGGCAAGCTTGCGTAAAGCGGGAATTGGGAAAAGCTTCTGCCAACTGCAGCAAAACCAGGTGGTCGTCGATGCCGTGAAGAGAGGCAAAGTCCTCGTTGAGAGCCTTCTGCAGCAGCGGCTCCCCGCTGGGATCCCCTTTTAAGTAGAGAAGAGCCGCCGCCAAAAACCGCTGCGGGTCAGCATCATCGCCCACCACGCTGCGCAGCAACACCTGAGCGGCAGGGGGGAGAGTTTCTGGATCCGCTATCTGCAGCAGAAAAAAGTGTCGGGATGGGGGCGGTAAATCTTCGTACAAAGGGCGCACCGTTTGCACCGTCGGCTGTTCTAGGATCAACACTTGGCCGGCACGCCCATAAACATCAGTGTATGGAGAAACATTCCCCGCAACCCGCTGCCGCACCGCCTGCACCTGCGACAGCGCCCAAGAGGGGATCCTTTCCTCCTCGTAGGGCAAGGCGCTCAAGAGTTTCTTTGCCCGCTGCGGAGAGCTGCTTTCCAAGGCGGGGAGCAGCGCTCTGTAGACCTGATCTCGCAAGGGAAATTCTTCTTGGGTCAGCAAGCTGTTGAGCCAGTTGAGATTAAAACTCCACTCGGGGCTATCGGCTTGGATCCCGGCCAAGGCCAGCTCGGTGAGGCGCTGCACCGACTCTGGCCGATCCAGCCCAAACAGCTCGTATTGAGGCGCAATCTCCTGCCCGCTTGAGTAGTCATAGCCCCCGAACAAAGCTGCTGGGGCGAAAAACTGAGCCGAATTTTGCCGCAGCCGATCCTCCAACCACCAACGGCTGTAGGGCAGGCCATGGCTTTGCAAGGTGTAGAAGGCGTAGCTGCGGCGGCTCGGGTCGGCGGATCCCCCCCAGCGGGCCAACACCGGATAGGTAAGAGGAAACCAGCGATCACTTTGGCCGGGATCGAACGCTGGCGAGCCTCCATAGCCAAACTCAGAAAAGACGGTGTACCGATAGAAGATCAGATCCCGGTGCATCTGCAGCCGTAGCCGCTGCAGTAAGGCATAGCCCCCCGCTCCTAACCCCGCCAAGAAGCCGGCAGTGAGGGCCACCATTGCTACGGGACGAAGGGGAAAGCGGCGGGACGAGGGCGCAGCAGGAGGGGTAGCTGGATTCATAAAACCCAATCCAAATCAAAGCAGGCGCCCCCACTCTACTCGATACTCGACTGTGTTGGAAGACAGAGGGAATGCCCACAGCCGTTTCCAGCCGGCTTGAGACGCCGGCCCTCTGCGCCACCCAAGGTCATCAGTCTTACCCCTGCCTGAGAGGGATCCCGGCCAGCCATTTCTTGGAAAGGCTCTGCTGTATTGCTTTATCGTTGTTTCAAACAAGATTAAGACACTTTGCCGCCGACTCCTACCCCCACAATAAGAGGGGCGGCTGCGCCGCTCTTCTAAAACCCTTGCCTTTGACCATTCCTGCAGTGCATCCCCCGATTTCTTGGAGGCCTGAGTTGCCAGCACCCTTTCAGGATAGGCTCTCCCTTAGCCGGCGGTTGCCATGGCCTTCAACCCCTTCAAAATCAGGTAGTCCAGAATACTGGTGTTCTCCTCGCCGCGATAATTAAAATTGGAGCGCACCAGCCACAGCCCCTTCTGAGTGCGGCAACAGAGGTTCAGCAGCGTGCGGGCCAAAATCTGTTGACGCGCCTGTAAATCCCGCGCCGCATCGAAAACCTCCCCGTCCCATTCCGGCGTCAGCACACGGCTGTTGTAGAGCACATGCCAGAGGGAGCGGGACCAGCTGGGGTTGGTGATATCAAACCAAAATTGGTAATCCGCCTCCAAACCCCGAGTGATGTAGGCCCCCGGAGTTGCAACTACCAAGTAACGGGAATAGTCGGGCTCGAAGCGGCTGCTGCTGGGGGTCTGTCCCGAGCGGATCATGGCCAAAAAGGCGGGATCCCCTTCGGCAGGGAAGGCCTGACGAAACCGCCGTGCCGCTTCCATCAACACGCGCAGCAGCTCTTGATCCTGAGGGGAAGCAATCGCCGGGGCTAAGTGATCGGCAAAAAACTGCTGGAAGAAAGCGGCCAATGAAGGGCCGGGATGATAGCCGCGCAGCCAATCGAACAGTCGCTGGTAGCGCTCCAGGTTGGCAAACCCTACTCGCTCTGGCTGCCGTACTGCCGTTCGGGGACGCAGAGAACGCCCCACCGGATCCCAGGTATCTTCGGCCAACAGAGCTGCCCGGATGGGATCCAGCCCCAGCACCCAGCTCAACATCAGCCGCCAAGCCGGCAAAGTGGGAAAAGCACCCCACTCGGGATGGGCCAATTCTGCTGCCGTCAGCACCGCCCGCACCAAGGGATAGCGGATCAACGCCGGGAAGGGGGCAATCGACAAAACCGGCACTTCCGACAACTGCTCCTGCAAGCTCAGGCTCACCCCCACATCCATACGGGGCAGCAAAACAGCAATGCGATGGGCCGGGATCCCGGCCCCCAAAAGCCGGCGAATTTGAGCAACCATCACCTCCACTGCCGCAAACTGGGTCTCTTCCTCCAGCGTTTGCACCAGCGGCAGTCCTCCCCCCTGCGGCTCGGGCAGCGGATGAGAAAACGGGGGATCCAGCACCCGCGCAATCTGCACCCCCAAGCGGATCATGCCTGCTGAAGCGCGATGGCTCCCCTCCAGAAACCGAACCTGCGTTTTTGCCATCAAGAAGTCAGCTACTGCCTCTGGGATCCCGGTCAAAGAGACCCCGCCGCCGAGGGTGTAGCTGAAAAATTGGCTTTGCAAATGGGCTTGCCCCTGCCGGTAAAACTCCAGCGCCACGGCACAACTGTCTTCCGCCTGATCCACAATCAGGTGATCCCACTCTTGCCAAAACTCCGCCAGCGGCAGGATGTGCTCGCCAAACAGCCGAATTTGCAGGCCAAAATCCAGGGATCCCAACCGAAGTGCTGCCTCCCACAGCCGCCCCACACAGCAGCCCATTGCCTGCAAAGCCTCTGCCCGCCGCGGATCTGCCTCCTCGGGCCAAGCCCGGGCCAGCTGGGATCCCACCACCTCTGCCGGCAAACCCGAAGCCCCCGCAATATAAGCAGCACTGCTGATCTGATCCCAGATCTGGAACTCCTTGAGCCCGACCCCGGCAAAGGCTTCCCCATGCCGAGGGCACAAAGCGCAGGCTCGTTCGCAGAGAAATTGAGTGAGATCTTTGGCCAAGGGGATCGGCTCCAACGAGCGTGGCAACTGGGGGACACGCTCACACACCTGTGGCCAATGATCGGCCAACGAGCGTCCCACCCGCTGCAAGAACGTTTCGATCCGCCACGGCCCCACCAAGCCCGAACTGGACTGCTGCAAGCGCCGCAGCACCTCATCCGCTTGCCGTTGACTCCGCACCAAAAACAAGACCCGGCCCGGATCGGCTCCTGCCTGCAACAAACTTCGATAGTGATCCACACAAGCCTGGGTCAGCCCACTGCCTGCCCAGCCCATCACACTTTGGAAGGGAGATGGCTTCCCTGGCCAATGGCTCTTTTCTTCCACTTGAGCTGCCCTTACCCTCTCCGGCCTCTCCAACCAACCCATTTTCTCAGCAAAAGTCTGGACAAACGGGCCTTCGCTTCATTATGATTGTTTTCCGTTGCCAACTGAGTCCATCCGCTTTGGCGACCCGGCGCGCTGCTACACCAGATACTGCCTCTTTAGCAGGTAAGTCTGAGCAGCTCTCAACAAAAGCAGTTTGGCGTGCAGCTTTGGGGGTGAACTAAGCAAAAGGCTCAGCGTTGCCGGCGCTGAACTTGGCCTCGGGGGATCCCTACCTTGCTCTTTCGCCTCAGCCGGCAGACTCAGCTTTGTCTTGAGCTTCCTGCTGCCACGCTATTGCTGTATGCCTATCCATCCGGCTAACTGAGCCATTGGCCTACGGCCCGCTTCGCGAACGGCTAGCCGATTGTCGGAGTGAGCTGGCTCTCAGTTGATGAAAACGAGTCGTGCAGGCTCGATTGGAGGTTCTTGTGGCACTTGGCATCCTCGGAAGAAAAGTCGGCATGACCCAGATCTTCTCTCCAGAAGGGCTGGCCATTCCGGTCACTGTCGTGCAGGCGGGGCCTTGCACCGTGACCCAGATCAAAACCCAAGCCACAGATGGCTACAACGCCATTCAGTTGGGCTACTTGCCCACTGCCGAAAAGCATCTCACGCGGGCGCAGCGGGGCCACCTCAGCAAAGCAGGGGTGACAGAGCTGCTGCGCCACCTGCGAGAGTTTCGCGTTGATCAGCCGGAAGCTTACCAATTGGGGCAGAAAATTACCGTCGAGATGTTCTCCCCTGGCCAATTGGTGGATGTGGCCGGTACCTCCATCGGGCGAGGGTTTGCCGGCTATCAAAAGCGCCACCACTTTGGTCGTGGCCCCATGTCCCACGGCTCCAAAAACCACCGCCGACCGGGCTCCATTGGCGCCGGTACAACCCCAGGCCGCGTGTTTCCGGGGATGCGCATGGCGGGGCGGTTGGGAGGTGGCCGAGTCACCACCCGCAAATTGCAGTTGGTGCAGGTGGATCCAGAGCGGGATCTGCTGGTGATCAAGGGTTGCGTGCCCGGGGTAGAAGGAGGGCTGCTGGAGATCACCCCTGCCAAGCAGGTGGGCAACAAGCGCTAAGGAGGGATCCCTGGCAAAGGCTGACCCGCATCCGCAAAGACGAGGAAACCATGGCAAGTTGTGTGGTGAAAAATTGGCAAGGGGAAACGGTGGGCAGCGCGGAGCTGAGCCTCAAAGTTGCTCGTCCCGAAACAGCCGCCCACATTCTCTATCTGGCACTGCGCCGGCAGATGACCAATGCTCGTCAGGGCAACGCCCACACCAAGACCCGAGCTGAGGTGCGCGGCGGCGGTCGCAAGCCCTGGAAGCAGAAAGGCACCGGTCGAGCCCGTGCCGGCTCCATTCGCTCTCCACTTTGGCGCAAAGGGGGGGTGATCTTCGGCCCCCGCAAGCGGGAATACAACCTGGCCATGAACCGCAAAGAACGGCAACTGGCCCTGCGCACCGCTCTGCAAAGTCGGGTGGAAGATCTGGTCGTGGTGGAGGATTTCCAGGAGCAGCTCAACCCGCCCAAAACCCGTGCTGTGGCCCAGGCTTTGCTGCGCTGGGGGGTGATGGAAGATCAATCGGCTCTGCTCATCGTTGCCGAACGCTCGGAAGCCGTAGAGCGGGCCGTGCGCAACATCGCCCGCGTTAAGCTGATCGGCCTGGATCAGATCAACGTTTTCGATCTGCTCAACGTCGATTGGGTGCTGATCACCGTTTCTGCCCTAGAGCAGCTCAAGGCCCGTTGGGGATCCGACGCTGCGCCGGCAGTTCTGGAGACTCCCTCTGAGGATGCACCTCAGGCCGACATAGCCGAAGATCAGGCCCTGCCCGGAGATGGGCCGGAAGATCAGGCCGTTCCAGAAAGCGAACACGAGGAAGCAGAGCAAACCCCAGCCCAACCTGAGGCCCAGGAAAACCAAGCTGCCCTCCAAGGACGTCCAGCAGATCCGCAGGGGCCAGAAGAGCAAACCGAAGAGCCCCAAGATCCAGCAGAAGAACTGGCTCAAGGAGCAGAGCCGTCAACGGTAGAAGAGGCCGAAACAGCCCCAGCAGAGGAGGAAAGCGATGACTGAGAGCAAGCGGATCCTGGCCGACGTCCTGTTGCGCCCCGTCATCACCGAAAAGGCAACCGCCTTGATGGAGCAGCGCAAATATGTCTTTGAAGTGCTGCCCACCGCCACCAAGCCGCTCATCCGAGCTGCCGTCGAAGAAATGTTCCGCGTGCGAGTTACTTCCGTCAACACCCTGAAGCCCCCGCGCAAGCAGCGGCGGGTGGGCCGCTTCGTTGGCTATCGCACCCGTCCCAAGCGAGCCATTGTGACCTTGGCCGAGGGAGATTCCATTACCCTCTTCCCGGACACCTAACCCCCCTTTTTGAGTTGTTGTCATCCCATCCCCCACCCCTACCCGAGCCATGGGCATTCGTACTCTCCGACCTTACACCCCCAGCACCCGTCACATGACGGTCTCTGACTTCGAGGAGCTGTCCCGTGACGAGAACGGCAAGCGGCCCAGACCGGAAAAGTCGCTGCTGCAATTTATTCACCGCAAGAAAGGGCGCAACAACCGTGGCGTCATCACCTGCCGGCACCGCGGTGGTGGCCACAAGCGGCTTTACCGCATCATCGACTTCCGCCGTGACAAGCGCGGGATCCCGGGGACCGTCAAAACCGTCGAGTACGATCCCAACCGCAGTGCCCACATCTGCTTGGTGGAATACGAAGACGGAGAGAAACGCTACATCCTCGCTCCCCGCAACCTAGAGGTGGGATCCACCATCATGGCCGGGCCAGAGGCCCCCTTTGAGATCGGCAATGCCATGCCCCTGGAGCGGATCCCCCTGGGAACGGTGGTTCACAACGTGGAGCTGTATCCCGGTCGCGGCGGACAGATGGTTCGCGCTGCCGGGGCTGGCGCTCAAGTGGTGGCCAGAGAAGGCAAATATGTCTCCCTCAAGCTGCCCTCCGGCGAAGTCCGCATGATCCGCGGCGAGTGCTACGCCACCATCGGCCAACTGGGCAATGTTGACCACAACAACATCAGCCTGGGCAAGGCGGGTCGCAGTCGTTGGTTGGGGCGCCGTCCTAAGGTGCGTGGCTCGGTGATGAACCCTGTGGATCATCCCCATGGTGGCGGGGAAGGGCGAGCCCCCATAGGCCGCAGTACCCCCGTCACCCCTTGGGGCAAGCCCACCCTGGGGTACAAGACCCGCAAACGCAACAAGCCCAGCAACAAATTCATCGTGCGCGGTCGCCGTCGCGGAGGCCGCCGGGACAAGGGCGGAAGGGCTGCCCAATAGCCGTCTGGCCATGCGCTTCCTGAAGCTTCTTCGATGGTCATTGCTTGTCAAACAGTTGAGGTTCTTATGGGACGTTCGCTGAAAAAAGGCCCCTTTGTGGATGCCAAGCTGCTTCTCAAGGTGGAGAAGATGAACGAGCGCAACGAGAAGCACATGATCAAGACCTGGTCGCGGGCCAGCACCATCTTGCCGGTCATGATCGGCCACACCATCGCCGTTCACAACGGCAAGCAACACGTGCCCATCTACATCACCGATCAGATGGTGGGTCACAAGCTGGGGGAATTCGTTCCCACCCGTACCTTCCGCGGTCACGCGGGGAGCGACAAAAAAGCCGCTCGCCGTTGAGAGGAATAACGAACAGGAAAGTATCGAGTAGGCAAGGAGAGGGCCATGGCCGATTCATCCCCTGAGGTTAAAGCGGTAGCCCGCTATATCCGCATGTCCCCCTTTAAAGTGCGGCGGGTGTTGGATCAGATCCGCGGGCGCACCTATGCCGATGCCCTGATTCTTTTGGAGTTCATGCCCTACGCTGCCTGTGAGCCGGTTCGTAAGGTGCTGCGCTCGGCGGTGGCCAACGCAGAGCACAACAACGGCTTGGATCCCCGGGATCTGGTGATCAGCCAGGCCTATGCTGATCAGGGTCCTGTGCTGAAACGGTTTCGCCCCCGCGCCCAAGGGCGGGCCTACCCCATTCGCAAGCGCACCTGCCACATCACCATCGCCGTCCGGCCCATAGAGGAAGCTGAAGCGGCGACGGCCTCTTAACCTCCTGTATTTCTAGCCCTTTACCCTTCAACCGACACCACCATGGGACAGAAGATCCACCCCACCGGTTTCCGCCTCGGCGTGATTAAGGAGCATCGCAGCCGCTGGTTTGCCGATCCAGCCCGCTACCCAGCCTTGTTACAGGAGGACGACCAGATTCGCACCTACCTGACCAAGCAATTGAGCAGTGCTGGTTTGGCCGATATCCAAATTGAACGCAAAGCGGATCAAATTGACCTAGAGATCCGCGCTGCTCGCCCTGGGGTGGTCGTGGGTCGGGGCGGATCCAGCCTAGAGACTTTGCGCCAAGGTCTACAGAAAGAGCTGTCCGCGCTAGCGGGACAAAGCCCTGGTTCACGAGGTGGTGGCGAGCGAACCATTCGCATCAATGTAGTAGAAGTCACCCGTGCCGATGCCGAGGCGACCTTGTTGGCGGAAAACATTGCCCAACAGTTGGAACGGCGGATTGCCTTTCGCCGCATCGTGCGCCAGGTGATCCAACGGGCCCAGCGGGCAGGTGTACAAGGGATCAAAATCCAAATTGCCGGGCGTCTGAACGGGGCCGAGATTGCCCGCACCGAATGGACGCGGGAGGGGCGGATCCCTTTGCATACTTTGCGGGCCGACATCGACTACGCCGAGCACCTCGCCCACACCACTTTCGGCATCATCGGGGTCAAGGTCTGGGTCTTCAAAGGGGAAGTTCTGCCCGGGCAGGAACGCCACGAACAGAAGTTTCCCCTGCAACAGCCCAAACGTCGGCAGCAGCGGCGGCGGCCCACCTTTGAAGATCGCTCGGCTCAGGAGGCCTGAGGGCCAACACCGGAACGTCCAGGGATCCCTATCGCAGTTGACTTAAGGAACGGCCATGTTAAGCCCCAAACGCACCAAATACCGCAAGCAGCAGCGCGGGCGCATGAAAGGCAAAGCGACCCGTGGCAACCGCATCAACTTTGGGGAATACGGCCTTGTGGCCCTAGAACCCGCCTGGATTACAGCTCGACAGATCGAGGCCAGCCGTCGAGCCATGACCCGCTATGTTCGGCGGGGCGGCCAAATCTGGATTCGCATCTTTCCCGACAAGCCCGTTACCCAGCGAGCCGCGGAAACCCGCATGGGATCCGGTAAAGGCAACCCTGAGTACTGGGTTTGTGTCGTCAAGCCGGGCCGTATCCTCTTCGAAATGGGGGGAGTGGCAGAGCCCATCGCCCGCGAGGCCATGCGCCTTGCCGCCCAGAAGCTGCCCATTAAGGTCAAGTTTGTAACCAAAGCCGACTTTGAAAAGCCAGAGCCCGCCCAGGCAACGGCTTCAGAGGTGGCCACCAGCAGTGTATGAGGAGAGTTCAGCCATGCCCATGCCCAAAATTGCTGATGCCCGTGCTTTATCGGACGAAGAGCTGAGCAACGAAATCTACGCCGTCAAGAAAGAGCTGTTTGAGCTGCGTTTGCAGCAAGCCACGCGGCAGTTGAACCAGCCCCATCTCATCCGGCTGCGCAAACACAAGCTGGCGCAACTACTAACTGTGGAGGGAGAGCGTAAGCGGGGCAAACGCCCAACCAAGGAGGAGTAATGGCTGTTCGGGAGAAGATTGGCATTGTTGTCAGCAACAAGATGCAAAAAACGGTGGTTGTTGCTGTGGAAAATCGAGTTGCTCACCCGAAGTACGGCAAGATCGTCGTCAAGACCAAGAAGTTTAAGGCCCACGACGAGGAAAACCGCTGTCAAGAAGGGGATCTGGTGCGCATCACGGAAACCCGTCCCCTTAGCCGCACCAAGCGTTGGCAAGTTGCCGAAATCCTGAGGGAGGTGAAGAAACTATGATTCAGCAGCAAACTATGCTGACGGTGGCCGACAACACCGGTGCTCGCAAGATGATGTGTATTCGCGTGCTGGGCAGCAGTGGCCGTCGCTACGCCAGCTTGGGCGATGTGATCATTGGTGTCGTCAAGGATGCCCTGCCCAACATGCCCGTCAAAAAATCCGATGTTGTCAAGGCCGTTGTCATCCGCACTGTCGACACAGTACGTCGCCCCGACGGCATGTGCATCCGCTTCGACGACAACGCCGCCGTGATCATCAACAACGACGGCAACCCCCGTGGAACTCGCGTTTTCGGCCCTGTAGCCCGCGAGCTGCGGGAGAAAAACTTCACCAAGATCATCTCCCTGGCCCCGGAGGTACTCTGATGGTTCGCCCCCTCAAACCCAGCCAAATTCGGCGCTTAGTTCGGCGACCGGGCATTCGCAAGCACCGCAACAGCCTGCGCTACAAAATGCGTATCAAGCAAGGGGATACCGTGCAGGTGATCTCCGGCGATGACAAAGGCAAAATCGGCGAGGTGCTGCGGGTCTTTCCCGAACGCAACATGGTTTTGGTGGAAGGGGTTAACATTGTTACCTACCACCGTAAACCCCAGCGAGAAGGGGAAAGTGGCCGAATTGAGACCAAGGAAGCTCCCATTCCCGTCTGCAAAGTGATGGCCTATTCCAAGAAGCAGGAGGTGGCCAGCCGTATCGGCTATCAAATCACCGCCGATGGTCGCAAGGTTCGCGTCCTTAAGAAAACGGGTGAGATTCTCGACTAAGCTTTTGATCCCTTTCCACCATTGGTTTGGCTCTGACCCAGCCCAGAGCCACAAGGAGAAGCCACCATGCCCCAGCGTCTGCAAATCCACTACAACACCGTCATCGTCCCCAAGCTGCAAAAGGAGTTGGGCTACACCAACATCCATCAGGTGCCCCGCCTGGAGAAGATCGTGATCAACCGCGGCTTGGGGGAAGCTTCCCAAAATGCCAAGGCTCTGGAATCCTCCATTGCCGAGATCAGCGCCATCACTGGCCAGCGTCCGGTGATCACCCGCGCCAAGAAGGCAATTGCCAGCTTCAAGATTCGCAAGGGCATGCCGGTTGGCCTGATGGTAACCCTACGGCGGGAGCGCATGTATGCGTTTTTGGATCGCCTGATCAACATTGCTCTGCCCCGTATCCGTGACTTCCGCGGCGTCAGCCCCAAAGCCTTTGATGGACGAGGCAACTACACCCTCGGCATCCGTGAACAACTGATTTTTCCCGAAATCAACTATGACTCTGTAGATCAGTTGCGAGGTATGGATATTTCAATTGTGACCACTGCTAAAACCGACGAAGAGGGCCGTGCCCTGCTCAAAGCGTTTGGCATGCCCTTTGCCTCCTAGGTTGCCCACCCTGAGTTTCCTTGATTGATCTTCCGAGGAGCACTGATGGCCCACACCAACGACACGATCGCCGATATGCTCACCCGCATTCGCAATGCCACCATGGCTCGGCACGAGTCGGTGGCAGTTCCGGCCACCCGCATGACCCGCAGCATCGCTCGCGTTCTTCATGAGGAAGGGTTCGTCAGCGAATGGAAGGAGGAGGGAGAAGGGATCCAAGCCCGAGTGGTGTTGCGATTGAAGTACAAAGGCAAAGGCCGCAACTGCAGGCCCATCATCAATGGTCTAAAGCGGGTGAGCCGACCCGGCCTGCGGGTTTACCGCAACCACAAAGAGCTGCCCCGAGTGCTGGGAGGAATTGGAATTGCCATCATCTCCACCTCCAACGGCATTATGACCGACCGGGAGGCTCGTAAGCAGGGCATTGGCGGCGAAGTCCTCTGCCTTGTCTACTAGACCTTAAGTTTTCTCTGGTCAGGAGTTTTTCCCATGTCCCGTATTGGTAGACGCCCCATCGCCCTTCCTGCCAAGGTGGAGATCCAGATCGACGGCCAACACATTGCAGTGAAAGGCCCGAAAGGTCAACTGTCCCGCAGTTTACCGCCCTTGATCACAGTCCAGCAAAACGCTCAGACGCTCACAGTCAGCCGTCTCAACGATTCTCGGCCTGCCCGCCAACTCCACGGCCTTTGCCGCACCTTGGTCGCCAACATGGTCGATGGAGTATCCAAGGGATTTGAGCGGCGGCTGGAATTGGTGGGCGTGGGCTACCGGGCTGCCATCCAAGGCAGCAAGTTGGTTTTGAACGTCGGCTACAGTCACCCTGTGGAGATCCCCTTTCCCCCCGGCATCCAAATTGCCGTTGAGGGAAACAACATCATTGTTGTCTCAGGCACAGATAAAGAACTGGTGGGCAATACTGCCGCCCGCATCCGAGCGGTCCGGCCTCCGGAGCCCTACAAGGGGAAAGGGATCCGTTATCTAGGGGAACAAGTTCGCCGCAAGGCGGGTAAATCCGGGAAAGCGAAGAAGTAAATAGCCCATTGCGAAAGCGGGACGGAGTCCTATGAAAACCAGCCGCAAAATCACCACCCAACGTCGTCATCGGCGCATTCGCCGCAAAGTCTTCGGCACCGCCGAGCGGCCTCGCCTGGCCGTGTTTCGCTCCCATCGACACATCTACGCCCAGGTGATCGACGATGTAGCCCAGCATACCTTAGCCTCCGCCTCCACCTTGGACAGGGAGCTGCGCGAAAAATTCAAAGAAACCGGGACGGCTACTCAAGAAGCGGCTGCCTTGGTGGGCCGCTCAGTTGCCGAACGAGCCTTACAGATGGGCATTTCCCGCGTGGTTTTCGATCGGGGGGGCAAGCTCTATCACGGGCGCGTTCAGGCTTTGGCAGAAGCTGCCCGAGAAGCAGGGTTACAGTTCTAGCTACTGAGGACACAGCACATGGCTGAGCAGAGGGAACGTCGCAGAAGCAAGAAAAGCCGCGAAGAGCAGCCCACGGAGTGGCAAGAGCGGGTCATCCAGATTCGGCGCGTCACCAAGGTGGTCAAGGGCGGCAAGAAGTTGAGCTTCCGCGCTGTGGTGGTGGTCGGCAACGAGCGGGGCCAAGTCGGGGTTGGCGTAGGCAAAGCCAACGATGTGATCGGAGCAGTGCGCAAGGGAGTTGTGGACGGTAAAAAACACCTGATTGAGGTGCCCCTCACCAAAGGTTTGTCCGTACCCCATCCCATGCAGGGGGCAGGCGGCGGTGCCACCGTCTTGGTCATGCCAGCAGCTCCCGGCACAGGAGTCATTGCAGGGGGGGCAGTCCGCACCGTTCTGGAGCTGGCGGGTGTACGCAACAGCTTGGCCAAGCAACTGGGATCCAGCAACCCCCTCAACAATGCCCGTGCTACCATCGATGCGCTGCGGCGGATGCGTACCTTCAAGCAGGTGGCCCAAGACCGAGACATCGATGTGCGCCGCCTACTTGGCAAGTGATGGACAGGTATATCGAGCAAGTGAGCCAGAGGTAGCCATGCGACTGGAAGACATTCGGCCTCAAGCAGGTTCGACGCGGCGGCGGCGGCGCCTAGGTCGTGGCGTCTCTGCTGGACAGGGAGCCTCCTGTGGCAAGGGGATGCGGGGGCAAAAGGCCCGCAAGGGGGGCAGTACACGGCCCGGCTTTGAAGGGGGCCAGACTCCCCTCTACCGGCGTTTGCCCAAGCTTAAGCATTTCCCCCGCTACACGCGGCGTCTGGAATACACCCTGGTCAACCTGCGCGCCTTGGCGGATCTGCCTGCCGGCAGCGAGGTCAGCCTGCAAAGCTTAATGGAACGAGGGATCGTCACCACCAACGATGGCCCGCTGAAGATCTTGGGAGATGGAGAAGTCAGCGTGCCCCTGACGATCAGGGCGGCGGCTATTACCGCTTCAGCCAAAGCCAAGATCGAGGCAGCCGGAGGTCGGGTGGAAATCTTGGGATCCTAGACCGCCCCTTCCCGTTGCTCTGGCCGGCTTCTGCCGGGTGGCGCTGAGTTGCACTTTTTTGATTTTGCCGACTGCTCCACCAGCAGCGTAGAGTGGTAGATAGCTAACCTTGCCCTTTGCTCCCGCGAGATTCTCTTCCCTATGGTTGACACACGAGGTTCCGCCCCCTCTGCCCAAGAGACCTTTATGCAGATGGCTATGGCCTCTGGCCTGCGCAGCCGTCTGTTTCTCACCTTGGGCTTGCTGCTGTTGGTCAGACTGGGCATTTACATCCCCATTCCCAGTATCGATCGGGCCCGCTTTGCTGCCGAAGCTGCCAACAGCCCTGTGTTTGGCTTGCTGGATGTCTTCTCCGGCGGGGGGATTTCTGCTTTGGGAATTTTCGCCCTTGGGATCCTGCCTTTCATCAATGCCTCAATTATCATGCAGTTGCTGGTCTCGGCCATTCCAGCCTTGGAGAACCTGCAGAAAAACGAGGGAGAACAGGGGCGGCGGCAGATTTCTCAATACATCCGCTATGTCACCTTGGGCTGGGCCATCATCCAGGGCATTGGCATTTCCTTTTGGGTGCGGGAGTTTGCCAGTACCACCAATGAGTTGGCCTTCATGGCCTCCACCACCTTGGCTCTGGCGGCAGGATCCATGTTTGTGATGTGGCTGGGAGAGATGATCACGGAGAAAGGGGTGGGAAGTGGCCCTTCGCTCTTGATCTTCGTCAACATTGTTGCCACTCTGCCCCGTGCCCTCGGACAGACTATTAGCCTGGCCCGTGCCGATAGCAGCACCATCGGTGGCATCTTGCTGTTGCTGGCAATCTTTTTGGTCACCATTGTCGGCATTGTCTTTGTCCAAGAAGGCAGCCGCAAGATCCCTATCGTCTACGCCAAGCGCCAGGTGGGCAACAAGCTGTTCCGCGAGCAGAAAAGCTATCTGCCCCTGAGGCTAAACCAAGGGGGGGTGATGCCGATCATCTTTGCCTACTCGGTGATGTCCCTGCCTCTGGCCCTGGCCCAGTACACCCAAAACCTGACTTTGGTGCAAGTGGCCAACTTCCTATCCCCCACCTCCTGGTTCTACATTCCTTTTTATTTCGTGCTGATCCTCTTCTTCAGCTACTTCTACGCCTCTTTGCTCATCAACCCGGTGGATCTGGCTCAAAACTTGAAGAAGATGGGGGCCAGCATTCCAGGGGTACGCCCGGGCAAGGCCACTGCCGAGTATGTCGAAGGGATCCTCAACCGCCTGACGCTGCTGGGGGCTTTGTTCCTGTGCGCGGTGGCCATCATCCCGACGACGGTGGAACGGGCAACCGGCATCACCACTTTCCAAGGTTTGGGGGCGACCTCGCTACTGATTTTGGTGGGGGTGGCGATCGAGACCTCCAAGCAGATCCAGACTTATGTCATCTCACAACGCTACGAAGGGATGGTCAAACAGTAGTGCCGAGGTTGATCTTTCTGGGGCCGCCGGGGGCGGGCAAAGGTACACAGGCGGAGCGACTGGCGGCCATTTACCACACGCCCAAAATTTCCACAGGCGATCTGTTGCGGGCCGAGGTGAAAGCCCAAACGCCCCTGGGGTGCCAGGCCAAGGTTTACATGGATGCGGGAGAGCTGGTGCCTGACGAGGTGCTGATCGGAATGGTGAAGGGGCAGTTGCAGCAATCTCCAGAGCAGGGCTGGATCCTAGATGGATTTCCTCGCACCTTAGCCCAGGCAGAGGCCTTGGAAGAGCTGCTGCAAGAGCTGGGCCAAGATTATGACTACGTCCTCAACTTGGAGGTGCCGGATGAGGTGGTGGTGGCCCGGCTGCTGGCCCGGGGCAAGGAACAGGGGCGCAGCGATGATGCGGATCGGTCGGTGATTCTCAAGCGTCTGGAGGTCTATCGGCAGCAGACGGCTCCCCTAATTGATTTTTATGAGGCCAAGGGGCGCTTGCAGCGGGTCAACGGCAACCAGCCGATGGAATCCGTACAGGAACATCTGCAGGCTCTTTTGGAAGGCTTCAGGAGGACGGCGTGATCAGAGCAGGAGCTGGAAATCCCTCCCAGCGGCGGGGCATGCAGCTTATTGAGATCAAATCTCGCCGCGAAGTGGAGAAAATGCGGCGGGCCGGTCGGGTGGTGGCCCAAGTATTGCAGGAGATCGCGGAGCGCCTAGAGCCGGGCTGGACTACGGCAGATATCGATACCTATGCTGAGAGACGGGTGGCCCAACTCAATGCTTTGCCCAGTTTCAAGGGCTACTACGGCTTTCCCGCCTGCGTTTGTGTCAGTGTCAACCATGAGGTGGTGCACGGGATCCCCAGTCCCCGCAAAGTGGTGCAGCCGGGAGATGTGGTTAAGGTGGATTTTGGCGCCATCGTCGAGGGCTGGCATGCGGATTCCTGTATCACCATCGGCCTGGAACCCCTGAGCGACGCAGCCCGGGATCTGATCGATACAGCGGCCAAGGCCCTGCAGACGGGCATCGACTGTGTGCGCCACGGCGTTTGGCTTCAGGATGTCTCGGGTGCCATTGAAGATTACATCGAGGGGCGGGGCTATTCTGTGGTGAAGCAGTATGTTGGTCACGGGGTGGGGCGCAACCTGCACGAGGAGCCGCAGTTTCCCAACTATCGCACCCGCGATCTGCCCAATCCCAAGCTGCGCTCCGGCATGACGGTGGCCATTGAGCCGATGGTGAATGCGGGGGGAGAGGCAACCCGAGTGTTGCCAGACCAATGGACGGTGGTCACAGTAGATGGCTCTTGGTCAGCTCAGTTTGAGCACACGGTCTTGGTCACCGAGTCTGGAGCAGAAATTTTGACCGATCGCACGCCTTTTCAGTCCTAAGGGATCCCCTGATGAAGGACTGCAACGGTTAGGATAGAAGAGATGGAGTATATTTTCATTTCTTAACAGCGCGTGTCGTCGCGGCTGTGGACTGTTCTGTTGTTTGTTATGTCGTTTTTGGGAGGGCTCATTGTCTAAGGAAGATGCCATTGAAATGGAGGGGGTTGTTACGGAATCCCTGCCCAACGCCATGTTCCGAGTGGATCTGGACAACGGCTTCAACGTGCTCGCTCATATCTCCGGCAAAATTCGCCGCAACTACATCAAGATCTTGCCCGGCGACCGGGTTAAGGTGGAGCTGAGCCCCTATGACCTCAACAAAGGGCGCATCACCTACCGCCTTAAGAAAAAGTAGGTTCCCTAGCTGGGCTGCTGAGGATGAAAGAGCTGAGCCAAGTTCTCAAGATCGGGCTCTGGACTACTGTCGGCGGGTTGGGTGCTCTAGCCGTTTTCAACGCTTGGATCTCTTCCCAAACTCAACCTCTGCAGAGCCTGCTGCCGGGAGAGGAAAGGCATCACTTCTGGCGCGGCCATCGCCTGTTTTACAAGGTCATGGGATCCGGCCAGCCGTTGTTGTTGTTGCACGGCATTGGGGCAGGCTCCTCCAGCTATGAGTTTCGTGCAATTACGGCGGAGCTGGGGCAGCACCATCAAGTCTATGCTCTGGATTTGTTGGGGTGGGGCAACTCAGAACGTCCAGATTTGAAGTACACCGGCAGCCTCTATGCCGAGATGATCGGGGATTTTGTCCAGCAGGTGATCGGGCGACCGTGTCACGTCATTGCCAATTCCCTCTCGGCAGGGTTTGTGCTGCGCTCGGCCCGCCTACAGCCCCACCATTGGCAGAAGCTGCTGCTCATTGCCCCTCTGGGAGACAACAGCCTCATCCCCGATGCCCTCGGGATCCCTTTGGCTCAGATTGCCTATGGATTCCTCAGCCTGCCCGTTTTGGGGTTGGCTTTCTACAACGGCATCACCGCCCCCTGGAGTGTACGCTTGTTTACAGAGCAGAGCTTGTTCTGATACATTTACGCTGAACACTGCTGAACATCACTGTTCAA
>NZ_JANSIM010000143.1:0-15270 GCF_047502655.1 Synechococcus sp. R5-12
GCAGGGCTACCGAAAGCCCGCCCCGTACTGCGAAGCAGTCAGGGCCGGGTAGTTTACTTGGGGATCTCGATGGTTACGTTAGCCAACTGCACATCGTCATGATCCACCCAGGCTCCACCGTGCCGGATGACTGTATCACCTCCCAGCGGCACCGAGATGTGCAGGGATCCCCCGAAAAGGGGAATGCTGATCGGCACTTGGGGACCACGGGTGACCATGGGGGGCTGAATCAGGGTTTTGCCGGTGCGCAGGGTAACAGTGTTCAGGCCCAGGCGCAGAGGTTGCAGCGGCAGGGGAATCTGTAGGTTATCTCCCCCCAGGTGAATCTGCTCGATTTCCACCCCGTTCAGAATGACCTGCATGGGAGACATATTGGCACTGGGGATCCGAGATTGACCGGCCCGATAGGCGGCAGCTGTATCCAACCCAATCAGGGATCCAATCCGCAAAACCGGTGGGCGCGAAGGCAGGCGTTGCAAAGTGAAAGAGCGGGTCATCTCCACCCCTTGGGCAGGGCCCAGAAATTGCCCGGCAGCAGCCGATTCCGGCGAGTACTGGTTATCGCCCAGGCGGATGACATTCGCCTCCAGCACCAAAGTTGTGTTGGGATCCCAGCGCTCCAACTGCAGTTGCCAAGGCCGATCCCCGCTGGCTTGACCGTTGCCTGTACTTTGGGAATAGGGCAAGTAATTTTCCAGCCGCGCCACCAAAATTTCTTCTGCCGGCAGCGGCCCTGGCAGGCGAAACCGACCCTGGGCATCGGTGCGCACCGAAATACCCGCCCCCGGAATGGCCACCTCCGCCCCGGCCAAGGGCTGCCCTGTCAGCCGATCCACCACCTGTCCCGAATAGGCGGAATCCAACTGCACCTGTCCTGTGGGCACATCCGTTGCTGCCTGAATGCGCTGCTGCAACACTTGCCAGTCGGCTTCTGTGATCCGTCCATCCTGGTCGACATCGGCAGCTCGGATCTGGTCGTCGGTCAATCCCCGTTCTCCCCGCAAGTAGGCCCCCAACAGGTTGAGATCCTGCACCGTCAAACGGCCATCCCCATCCAGGTCGCCCGCCTGAAAGGGCTGCGCGTGGGCAAAAGACACGCCTATCCAACCCAGGCCCAGGGATCCCAGTAGCAAAAGAGAATGAGCCAAACAGGAGACCCTAAACATGGCAACTCTCCTGGGAGTTGTTCATGTTCTAACGTAATTCACCTCCTCGCAGCAGGGCTAACCGAGCCGGTGTAGAGTACTCTTGAGCGCAATTTTGCCGGTTCGCCTTTGGCTGCAGGAGCCGAAAACTTAATGGTAGAATAACCGTGGTGGCTTGCCTGTTCTATGGCTCGATACTCTTGCGTTACCCAGCTTGTGGGCTCAGCCGAGCAGCTCAGCGAGTCGATCCGCGCTGTTTTGGAGCGCTGCCAACTCAATATCCTCCACAACAGCCTTGATTATTGGGTGGCCGGCGAGCCTCCCGGAAAAAATCCCCACACCAAACTGGTGACGGTGGAAGTGTTTGTGGATCGCACCCGTCAGGCTGCCGACGGCTCTGTACAGGTGACCTGCATTGCCAAAAATGAAGAGCTGCCCCTAAAAAGCGTTAACCACTGCCAACAAACCTTTGACCGACTGAAGGCAGAGCTAGCCCAGTTGCAAAGTCAACTTCAGCTTGCTGCCCAACAAAAAGATGCCTTACGATAGCTAGGCTGAGTTTGCTTTGATCCCATGGCGCGTCGCTGCCAACTAACCAACAAGAAACGCAACAACGCTTTTGCCATCTCCCACTCCCACCGGCGCACCAAGCGCCTGCAGGAAGTCAATTTGCAGTGGAAGCGCATCTGGTGGGAAGAGGGTAAGCGGTTTGTTCGTCTGCGCCTTTCCACCAAAGCCTTGAAGACTCTCAAGGCCAAGGGTATAGGAGCCATGGCCCGGGAAGCCGGGATCGACCTCAGCCGGTTTTGAGCTTTCTCCTCAGCCCAGTTGTGTCTGACAGCTCCAACCTCACAGCAAGCCAAAAAGCTTACGCGACTTGGGCTGCAATCCCGCCAGCAAGGTGTTGAGGGTATCCCGTTGGGTAAGCTCGTTGGTGCCGCTGGCCCGCTCGATTAAGAGCTTGCGCGTCTCATCGGAGAGCTTGGCATCGGTAAAATCGGCTCCACTGAAGAGCGTGTTTTCAATCTGAGCATCCTGTAGGTTGGCCCCCACCAAAATGGCCTGTTCCAGGTTGGCAAACTGAAGCTGGCAACTCACCAAGGCGGCCTGGGAGAGGTTGCAGCGAGATAGGTTAGCCTGGCGGAAGTCGGCGGCAAAGAAGTTCCCCTCCGCTAGGTTGGCAGCCACCAAGCTGGCTTCGCGAAAGATGGCATGGCTGAAACGGCCCCCCTGAAAGCTGCTTTTGTCCAGTTTGGCGGCGGTAAAGTTGCTGTAGTCCCCCAGAGCCTGGCTAAAGCTGGATCCCCGTAGATCTGAGGCGGTAAAATTGGCCCGCTCTAGCTCAGCGCGGCGAAAGTTGCACAGACGTAGGTCGGCTTGCTGCAGGCTGATCGAGCGCAGGTTAGCCCGGGTCAAGTTGGCTTTGGGCATCTGGATGCGGTCGAACAGGCCCCGCGAGAGGTAGGCATTCTCCAGGTTGGCACCCAACAGGGAGCGCCCCTCACGCAAGGCTTCCAGCAAGTCCCGCGTGGTTTCAATGCGAACCGGCTCTGAGGGTTGAGAAGGGGGAGCACTCACAGATGGAGCATTCCTCACAGGTTAGGCCAGAAATCCGGTCAACCCAGCCGAGAACTGAGGGCCAACTGGGGATTCCACCTATCAAGCTAACGTTTGCGTCGCCTGTCGAGGTTAAGAGGATGTTAAAAAGACAACCCTGCATCGAGCTTTCCAGAGGGGGTCTTCTCTTGTGGAAACAGCCTGCCAGCAGAGCACAATCGGCTCCGATTTGTTGCATACTCGGGGCAGCCTTTCGTCAGTGAACCACACCTCCCATGCAGGTAGCTTTTATTGTCGATCCATTGCCTCAGTTGCAGGTGGGCCATGACACCAGCATTGCCCTGATGGAAGCTCTGCAGAAACGGGGGCACCGCATTTTCTGCCTGGGCCTGGCGGATCTCTACTGGGATCAAGGGGAAACGTGGGGATCCCTTGAGGAAATCCGGTTGGATCTGAAGGCGGATCCCTGGTATGAGGTCAAAGACCAGAAACTGCTGCCCCTGAGCCAAATGCAGGCGGTGTGGATGCGCAAGGATCCGCCGGTGGATACGGCCTATCTCTATGCCACTTACCTTTTGGATCGTCTCTCCCCCAACCGCACGCTGGTGCTCAATCATCCTGCCGGGATCCGCTCGGCCAACGAAAAGCTCTATGCCCTGCAATTTCAAGAGTGGATCCCGCGTACCCGCGTCAGCAGCAACAAACGCCTGCTGCGTCAGTTCGTCGAACAGGAAGGACAGGCGGTGCTCAAGCCCTTGGGTGGCAAAGGTGGGGAAGGGATCCTGAGGGTCAATGCCGGGGATCCAAACCTCAACTCGTTGATTGAAATGAGCACCCAATTTGGTCGGCTGCCCGTGATGGTGCAAGAGTATTTGCCACAGGCGGCGGCAGGAGATAAACGCATTTTGTTGCTGGAAGGAGAACCTTTGGGCGCCGTCAATCGGATCCCTGGAGAGGGAGATTTTCGGGGCAATGTTGCTGCCGGCGGTCGAGTGGAAAAAACCAAGATTACCGAAAAAGAACGGGCTCTCTGCGGGGCTTTGGCGCCGGTGCTCAGGCAGGAGAAGCTGTATTTTGTCGGGATTGATGTTATCGGGGAACGACTAACCGAAGTGAACGTGACCAGCCCAACAATGCTGCGAGAACTCTGTCAGTTGGAAGGAGTTGACCTGGCAGATCAAGTGGCTCAGTGGCTGGAAAAGAAGGTGCCCGTCAAGGGCTGAATGACTACCCACCAGGATGTTTCTGGGATCCGGCGCGTCTGTTGCCTGACGGGGTTCCCGTCTATTTAGGGAGTCTATAGAGATCAAATTATAGCTTGGAATGACCATAGTAGGTTGAGTTCAACTTTTTCCGGTCGGCAGATAGAAAATAAAAAGCCCCACAAGGGGGCTCTGCCGCGACCAGTCAGCGACTTATAAAACTCTAGAGCAATATAAAGAAAAGCTCCATGAATAGGCCGTATTGAACATCGCATTGAGCACAGTTTTTAGAATCTCAGAAAAAAGGCCAAATCCTCGGAGCTGTTATCTTTTTTTTAGATTTTCCGACCCGAGGCTAATCCCAGGCCCCTTCTGCTTTGCCGGAGCGGTCTTTAGAGTTGCTGCTCTTGCCCAGTGGGCTAGGAGTCTGCCGGTGGCCTTTCCCGACCCACCCAGCGCCAGATGGTGGGCAGCAGCACTGCCGCCAGTCCGCACTTCACCAAGTCTCCTGGAATAAAAGGGAAGACCCCCTTGTTGAGGACGGCCAAGATCGAGGTGGGCTCAACATTCTGGTTCAGCCACACCCCTAGCCAAGTGGCTCCTAGCAAAAAAATCAGAGCCGAGCAGGACAACATCGCCAGCGCCATCTTCCAGGGGTTGCGATCCACGCCCCAGCGCTCCACCAACCAACCCATCAGCCCTGCAGCCAGGGGAAAAGCCAACAGGTAGCCCCCCGTCGCCCCGGCCAAGTGGCCAAGCCCGGATCCGCCACCGCTGAAGAAGGGCAATCCCAGGATCCCTTCCAGCAGGTACACCAGCAACGTGAGAAAGCCCAGCCGTGCCCCAAAGCCTGCCCCCACCAGCATTACTCCAAAGGTTTGCCCGGTAATCGGTACCGGCGTGAAGGGCAGAGGGATCCGCACCTGAGCCAAGGCAGCTACGAACAAACTTCCCCCCAGAACCAGCAGGAGATCCCGAGTTCGGGAAGGGCGAGGCAGAACAGTTTGCGCCAAGGGTGTGTGAACAAAGGTAGCAGTCATGAGAGGTTTGCACTCCTGTTTACCCGAAGACTGAGCTTGAGGCCCCGTCCCATCGCTGCGCGGAAGCAAGCCAGTAGGGCGGGGAGTATGTCAGGGTTTCAGAATACAAGAATTCGGTTACCGAAAAACTGGGTTTGAAGCCCCGCCCTTTAAAGCGGCTTTGTGCTACGCTGCCTGCAGTGCCAGGGTAGTCAGCCGCTCTCGCCCACAGCAGCACAGGGCGCATTGTTCGCGTAAACGGGCTGTAGGCCCTAAACCCGACAGCCTGACGGTTGGATCCGACCTCAGTGGGTTTTGTGGTTGTTGTTTACAACGGCACCTAAAGGCACTCGGGAACCACCCTGTGTGCTGGCGAGTACGTAGCGCTGGGGAGCTGCGTGGCAGCAACGTTGAGGTCGAGGATGATCCCACGCTGCTCATTTTGCACCCTGTGCATCGGAAAGAGCCATAAAGCCAAGCAGGGGCTAGATGGATTCTTGCGGCACTTCTGAGCCTTTTTCAGGTTGAGCAACACTGGGCCGGTTCTGGCGAGTTGCTTGTACAATCGCCACCGTAAGCAAATGGGAGAGCAGACCCACAGGCCCGGCAAACAAGCACAAAATCAGAGAATGGGTTGTCCATACTCGCTTATCCCACCCTTCCAAAAAGATCCAGCGGCCCACAAACAAATCCATGACGATGTAGTGTACCCATCCCGTCGCCATAACAGAGGGTTGACTGAATAGGCCAGTTAGGCTGGTCAGAGACAGTTGAGGGTTGGAAAATTCCTTGAGAACATCGGCATTAAACCCGGTGACCAAAAGATACAAATAAACCGCCGCCAGAAGAGCGATGGGCAAAAGCGATTCCATCACCTTGCGGGTTACCTTCCAACCCGGCAACAGAATCATCATTGCCCAAAAGGGCAGAGCAAACCAGTTGGCCCCGTTAAAGATCATCTCCAGCATGCTTGGAACCCCCAACGCTACCTGTCTATTATCGGCCCAATGCCCCCTGGGGATCCCTGCAGTAGCGGGTGGAAATGGATAGGAGTTATTCCTGACTTGCCCTGAAGTTTTTTTCTGGAGCCAGAGGGATCCCGGTCGCTATTCCGGTTGGCGGAGCCTAGCAGTCGCAATGGAGCTGACCGCACGGCCACTGTCGGTGGTGGCAGCAATGCAGGAAATCCGGGATCCAGTGTCGGTCATGGCCCAGAAGCTGCTGATGCTTTTGGCGGTAGAGGTGGGTTGAGCCGGGCCGATGGGGGATTCTACTGCCACAGAGTCTGGGGATTTCTCCTGAGAAGGGAGCAACACCACAGGTTCCTCACCCCGTTGGGCTGCTGCAACTTTTGGGGCGGAATGTTCTGGTGTGGGCTCAGGGGCTTCTTCTTTGCGGGCGGCCTCTGCAGCAGGGACATTCCGGGGAGAGGGCTGCTGAACCAGCCTCTTGTCAAGGGGTGGTCGTGGCGCGGCAGCGGGGGGTGCAGGGGGGGCTTGGCCGGCGATCTTTCCCCATAAGGCTTTGAGGAGTTGCCACATGGCTGGGTTGGCTACTGAGGGAGAGAGCAGTGAGGAATGGTGTTATCCTGCCATGCTCTGGCCTGAGAATCCATCCCCTCTGCCAGTCTTGATAGAGCAAAGTCATAACGAGTATGATTAAGTAGCTTGCTTAGGGAGAAAGTTCAACATGGCGCAGATTCGCGAGATTCCCCTTGCCCAAATTCGCCGCCCTTTGCCGCGGCAAACGGATCCGGATAAGGTGCAGGCGCTGATGGCTTCCATTGAAGCAGTCGGCCTACAGGAGCCCATTGAGGTTTTGGAAGTGGAAGGGGAGTATTATGGGTTCTCCGGCTGCCATCGCTACGAGGCATTTGTCCGCTTGGGCAAGGAGCGGATCCCCTGCCGGGTGCGAAAAGCGCCACGTGCTGTTTTGAGGCTACACCTGGCCTGAGAGGGATCCCTTCTGGCCCGGCTCCTCTTCGGCGGTGTAGCCCCGTTCGTAGGCAAAACGCACCAGTTGCGAGCGATTTTCCAAAGAAAGCTTGCTGAGGATGTTGGTCAGGTGAGTTTGCACAGTGCGCGGGCTGATGAACAGCTTCTCGCCGATTTGCTTGTTGGTGAAGCCGCGAATGACTTCCCGAAAGACCCGCTCCTCAGCAGGGGTCAGAGGCAATTCGGGTGGGGTGGGGCGGGGGTCCGCTTCGGGTTTTGGCTGGGACTGCTGTTGGATTAGCCGCAAAATTTCCGATTGGGTGCGGCGGGAGCGTTCAATCTGGGCCTCGATTTTGGCCACCAACTCCAGGGGTTCAAAGGGCTTGATGATGTAGTCATCCGCCCCCCGCTCGTAGCCCTGAACTCGGTCATCGATCTCTCCCCGCGAAGAGAGAAAAATGAAGGGGACGAGCTCGCCGCCGCGCTGTTGGCGCAGCTGTCGGCAAAACTCGAAGCCGTCCATTTCCGGCATCACCACATCTGAAACCACCACATCCGGCTGCTCTTGGGCAAACAGACGCAACCCTTCTACACCCGAAGCGCCTGTACAAACCCGATAGCCATGCTGAGTCAGGTGGCGGCTCAGCACCTTCAGGGAGAGGGGATCGTCATCTACGACCAGTACACGCTTCATGAGGACTCGAGGAGGCTGTTAGGGAAAAGGGTAAAGCGCTATTCACCTGTTATCTGTCGCTATTTTAGGGAGACGGACAGGATTCGTCATTTGGCTGGGGTGCCTTGACCCATAATAGTGGTTTCAAGGGTGGCCTGGTTGAAAGCTGAAGACTACGGTAGCTGTGAAATGAGGGACTGAACCTGGCCCTCTAAGCTCCCATTCCCGAGTACTGTTGCAAGCCTTTGCGCCACAACCAGCGGTTAGCCAGCCAGAGCAGGCCCGTCCAGGCCAGGCCCATGCCAAAGCCGCCCAGAATATCCACCGGGATCCCTGCCCAGAGGCTGGCGGGAAAATGCACCAGGTAGGGGAAGGGTGTCCAGGCCAAGACCTGGCGCACGGGTGGTGGGAACACCTCCAGAGGAGCGATCACCCCCGAGAAAAACAAGTACACCAAAAAATGGAATTGCTCCAAGGCCGTCACCCGTTCCACCCAAAAGGCCAGCAGCGCCAAGGTGTACTGCATGAGAAAGCGCAGGGCAAAAGCCAGGAGAATGGCCAGGGATCCCAGCCCCACCTGTGCCCAAGAGGGGATCCAAAAGGCACGGGGGTAGAGGACGAAGAAAAGGGCGATTAAAACCAGGGTAAAGGGGAGACGGGCCAAGCGCTCCATCAGGTGGCTGGCCACATGGTGCCAAGCGGGATCCAGAGGCTGCAACAGGCGAGGAGATAATTTGCCTTCGACCACCTCTCGCTCAAAGTCCCAGATGACCCAGACGATGGTGAACTGGCGCACCAGGAACACCGCCAGAAAGTAGCGGATGAACTCCAGAGCAGACAGCGAGAAGTCTCCTGAGCGGGCTGCCTCGCTCCACACCCCCATCATGATCAGGGGCAGGGATCCGGCCAACACCCACAGGATCAGCTCGGCCCGGTACTCCAGCATGTAGGCGTAGTAGGCGGAGAAGAGGGCACCCAACTTGCGAAAGAAGGCGTTCATGGAGATTCCGGTTGCGCAAGCGCTGCGGAGCAATACGAGACTGGCGGACGCAAAGTGGGCAACAAGCTGGCCAGGCTGACCACCGCTCCCACCACAACAATTGAAGGCGGTGCTACGGGCGAGGGCTGCCCAGCCAGAGTCTGCAGGCGGAGCAGATGAATCTCTTGCTCAGGGGTGGTGCCCCAGCGGATCAGGGCAACCGGGGTATCGGGAGCTTTCCCTCCGGCCAACAATTCAGCGGCAATGTGGCTGAGGTTGTGCATGCCCATGTAGATCACCAGGGTTTCCACCGCCCCGGCCAAAGCCCGCCAATTGACCTGAGGGCGGTATTTCCCTGCCGCCTCATGTCCGGTAACAAAAGCAACTGAGGAGCTGAGGTCGCGATGGGTGAGAGGGATCCCGGCATAGGCGCTGGCGGCAATGCCCGCCGTAATTCCCGGCACCACCTCCACCGGGATCCCGGCCTGCACCAGAGCCAACATCTCCTCGCCGCCTCGCCCAAAGATGAAGGGATCCCCCCCTTTGAGCCGCACCACCACGGCTGCCGTCCGAGCTTTCTCCATCAGCAAGGCTGTGATCTGCTCCTGGGGCAAGGTGTGAGCGCCGCAGTGTTTGCCAGCATAGATCCGTTCTGCCGTCGGCGGGATCAGCTCCAGGATGGAGGATCCCACCAGAGCATCGTAGATGACCACATCCGCGTGGGCGAGTAGCGCCTTTCCCTTCACCGTCAGCAGCCCTGGATCCCCAGGCCCTGCCCCCACCAAATACACTTTGCCCATCTCAAGTCCTGGTCGCGTCATTGCTGTTGGAAATATCCATTTTGAGGGAACGGGAAAGATTCGGCTATTCCAGCGCCGGGCTAAAAGCCTGGAGTGTCTCCACAATGGCCTGCATCAGTTGAGGATCCCGCCAGAGGGGCGGCTCCACCTGGATTTGGAGCAGAGGCCATTCCCGCTGTAATCGCTGAGCCTGTTCTTGTAGGGCGCGCAGCAGACCGCCTGGAAAGAGAAAAAACGGCAGCACCCGTAGACGGCACTGGCTAAGGCGCAAGCAATGGATCACGACCGCTTCTAAGGTGGGGGACTGGGCAGCAAAAGCCACATGCAAGGGGATCTCGGGCAAGCGCCGTTGCACAGTTTGGATCCCTGCTTGGAGCTGGGCGGCAAACCCCGGCAGACGGCTGCCATGGCCAAGCACAATCCAGGCATCTGCCCGTTCGCCGGATTGCCTGAGCGTTGCAGAGCAAGAGGGCTGTGGAGCCAGAATGCGAGCCACCAACAGATCCAGGAGGGCCGGGTGCTGGCCAATGGGGGGTGTTAACCGGATGGGCAGGCGCGGCCAGCGAGCTTGAACCTGCTTCACCGCAGCCGGTAAATCCTCTTCCACATGGGATCCCTCGCCCATAAACAGCGACAGCAGCACCACTTGATCGGGAGATCGGCCTGCGCCCAGCCAAGCTGCCAGCCGTCCTTGAATCTGTTCGGCCAGGGTGAGAGGCTGACCTTCCAACTGGGCCAGCTCCACCGGCTGGGGAGCCAGCTGCTGCTGCACCCGGGCCAACAAATCTGCCAAAGCCTGCTGATAATCGGGATCCCGGCTGCCGTGACAGACCAAAAACACCAGGGGATTGGAGGACATGGCAGAGGTCAGGGATCCGAGCGGAAGGGTTCCATTTTGCTACTTTAGGGGATCCCGCCAACTTCTCGTGTAGGATCTGCGCGTATGATTTGAAGAGTACACACCCTCTTTCCCAGCTTCGTCAGCCCTTTCCCAGGTTTTCATGTCATTTGAGAATCGTTCCACCGCCCCTGAACTCTTAATCCATGTCTTGCGGGAGGGGTTGACCGAATCTATCCATCATTGCCAAGCTGTCGTGGCCGATAGCCGCGGGCGTTCTCTGGCCATAGCCGGCAACAGCACCACCCCCGTCTTTGCCCGTTCTGCCCTCAAGCCTTTCCAAGCGCTGGCCATGCTCTCCACCGGCATCCGCGAGCGCTACCGCCTCAGCGAGAAAGATATTGCCATCATGTGCGGATCCCATCAGGGCACCACGGCTCATGCGCGGCAGGTGTTCAGTATACTGTGGCGGGCCGATCTGTCTCCCGATTTGCTGGTCTGCCCCACCCCACCCGGCAAGCCCAGCCCCCTGTGCCACAACTGCTCCGGCAAACATGCCGGCATGCTTATGGCCAGCCGCGCCCAAAACTGGACCTTGTCAGACTACGCCCAGCGGCAGCATCCGGTGCAAGCCCTGGTGCGGGCCAAGCTGGCGGATTTGCTGCAAATGCCCTCGGAAGAGTTTTTGTTTGCGCGGGATGACTGTGGGGTGCCCACCTACCAATTGCAACTGAACCACCTGGCTTCTCTATTCGCCCAACTGACCGCCGGCGAGCGGCCCGACTTGGAATCGGTAGCACGGGCCATGACCCATCACCCGGAGATGGTGGCCGGACAGGGGTGTTTCGACACGGAATTGATGCGGGCCACTCAAGGGGATCTGGTGAGCAAATCGGGTGCTGAAGGGATCCAATGCATTGGCCGGGTAGGGGAAGGCATGGGCCTGGCCATCAAGGTTCAGGATGGAGCTGCACGGGCCAAATATGCTTTGGCTTTGCACCTGCTGCAGCGCATGGGCTGGATCCAGCCTGCCGCCGCCGAGATGCTGGGGGAGCGCTTCCTTCGCGTCGGCCCCTACACCCGCCTCGAGGTAGAAGGGGAGCTGCGCATGCCTTGAAGACTCAGCGCTGGAAGGGGTTTTGGTAAGGATTGGGGCCGGGGTTGGAGCTCTGGCCTTTGTTGCGGTACTTAGGATTGATGGTCAAGGTGCCGGATCCCAAACCCCGCTGCGCCAAGAACTCCAGGTTGCGGCGGCGCATGGTGGTGTCGTAGTCGTTCTTGACGCGATCTTCGAGGATGGCCACCTGCTGCAGCGCGCTCAGCAAGATAGCAGCAGCTTGCTCGGAGGTGTAGCCATTCTGGGAGGCATAGCGCACGGCAAACTCGTCGGCTGCTACCTGGGCCTTCTGGCCCTTCTCCGCTTTGCGCAACAGAAACACCGCTGACGCGGCCAAGCCTGCTGCTAAGCCAACGCCGAGGTTATCTCCCATCTGCAGCTCTACCAAAATGCCCATGCTGCCGGCCCCGATCAAGGCGGGATACAGCAACAACGCCGACCAGTTATCCCCCAAAGCCAGCTCTGTGGCCATCACCGCTTCTCGCAAGAAGTAGATCTTCTGCTGGTCAGGGCTCAGCTTCTGCCAACGGCTGAGGTCAATGGCGAAGCGAGAGTATTTCTGCCAGGGAAAGCGCCACAGCGGCTGCACAATCCGAGACTGGTCGGGGGTGCCGATCTCGATCTGCACTTCAGGGCGGATCTCCACTGGGAGAAACTGGATCAGGCGGTCAAAGTCGGAAATGGTATACATGCTGGCACAGTGCGGCTAAGGGAGCGGCTGGAGAGGATTACCCATGGTAAAGGATTCTAGCCTTCCTTGCAGGCCAGCTCCAAGCAAGCTTTTTGCAATAGGGCTGGCGGCAGAGGGACAAGCCTGAGCCTAGATGGAAAGGGGGTATGCCGCGTAACATACTCCCGACCCTGTAGCTAGCTTCCCGCAGGGTTGCTACGCATACAGCGCGGGGCTTCTCGGCGGTTTAGCTAAACCTGAGGTGAGCAATCTATTTGGCGGATTGCCCAAGGGACTGAATTTATCATCCCAGTCAAACCCTTGAGGACCAAGACAGCCGTTATCTTAGTTTGAAGAGGGATCCCTGCTGGGGTGTTTGAGATTGGTCAAATCGTTGAGGCGGCGCAGGATCCCCCATCCCTGTAGGGCCTCCAGCAGGGCTTCCCGCACAACCGCTACCGTCTCTTGGTCGAGGGCCAACCGCAGATAATCCACCGCCAGCCGGGTTTGCTCGGGATCCAGGTGGGACATTAAGCTCTGCAAGCGGCGAACGCCCGCCAGCCGTCGGAAGGGATCGGGAGAAGCAATGTCGCTGAGGTCGCGCTCCAATTGAGACCGTTGCCGCTCTTGTCGGCCCCTGAGCCACTCCCCAAACAGCAGCGACAACAAGGCTAGAGTGGCCAATCCCTGTAGAATGGCACCGGTGGCCAGCCAGCGTTGGGTGGATTCTGCCCAGATGGAGATGAGGGTGTAGGTGCCCAAGGTGGCGGCTGCTCCCGAACCAATTGCCAGCAAAAGCCAGCGATCCGCCTGCCGAAACCAAGCTCGCCACTCCTGCCAGCGGCGGTTGAACTCAGGGCTGCGCACCCCCTGTAGCCCCAACATCACCAAGGTGCCCACCCCCAGAGAGAGCGCCAGCCGCCCATTCCAGAAGGCCAGCCCTGCCAACGCCAAGGCCGACAGAGCCAAAACCCGCCACTGCGGCCCCGATAGGATCCACAGAGCAACTTGGGATCCCGTCTCCACTGCCCCACGCCCCACCCGCTGCAGATATTCTGGCCAGGATCCCTGGCCGGAAGAAGGGCGACCCGATTGATGCTTCACCGATGGCAACTCCCAAAACTCGGCCCTATCTGACCCTTTGCAAGCGGCAAGATAGATCAACGCTCCTTAAATTATGCTCTTATGCTTTATAGAGTCGAGGTAGGCTTTCCACCCTTGGGTTTGCAACTGGTCGTTTTTCTCCTGCACCGCCTGTTTTAGGCTTTCCCGATAGGCGATCACCCGCCGGAGCAGATCGGGATCCCCACTGGCTAGGATCTGCACCGCCAACAGACCCGCGTTGTAGCCGTTGCCAATGGCCACCGTGGCCACCGGGATCCCTTTGGGCATTTGCACAATTGAGTACAGGGAGTCGATCCCCTGCAGGGATGGGCTGAGCACCGGCACCCCGATCACCGGCAGGGGGGTGAGAGAGGCCACCATCCCCGGCAAATGGGCTGCTCCCCCTGCCCCGGCAATGATGACGCGGATCCCTTGGGTATGGGCGCGGCGGGCAAACTCTACCATGGCCTCGGGGGTGCGGTGGGCGCTGAGGATCTGCATCTGGTAAGGGATCCCAAACTCCTCACACACCTGGGCGGCGGGTGCAAGGGTGGGCAGATCGGAATCGCTGCCCATTACGATGGCAACGAGGGGGGAAGGTTCCATATCGCTAAGCGACGCTAACGCGAAAGGCTGCTGGCCCGGCGTAGCCGATCCATCATCGCATAGCCCAACCCCGTCGAGATGGGTGGGGGCTCTGCCAGCAGGAGCGTAGCATCTCCCTCATCCAGTCGGCGCAGGCTGGCAAAGAGGGCGCGGGCGGCTGCCTTGGGATCCGAACCCAAACACTCCAAACTGAAAGTGATCCCCGGCCAATGGCGGGAGAGGGTGTTCAGCAGAGCCTGCGGATCCGTGGCAAAGCTGAGGATGCCCAGGTGGGAATGACCGGTTGTCAGGTGCTGCACCTGTTGCCAATCGCCGGGCTGAAGCTGGGCAAAAGGGGTGGGCAAAAGCCGGAGGGGCTTACTGGGAGCGTAGTGGCTGCTCAGCCGTCCCGGCGCTTCCGGCGGGCCCGTTGTGCCATCCTTGGGGGCCTGTTCTGGGGGCAACCGGATGGGCAACCCCAGGTGGGCCTCCAGGGCTTCCAGTGGGATCCCTCCTGGGCGCAGCAGCGTTGGGATCCCCTCGGGGCTGAGCTTTAGCACGGTGGACTCCAGGCCCACAGCACACTCTCCCCCCTCCAAGATGTAAGGGATCCGCCCTCCCAACTCTGCATAGACGGCCTGGGCTGAGGTGGGGCTGATGCGGCCAAAGCGATTGGCACTGGGGGCAGCCAGAGGGGTTTGCACCGCCTGCAACAAAGCTTGAGCCACCGGGTGAGCAGGCACCCGCAGGGCAACAGTAGGCAACCCGCTGCTCACCAGATCCGGCACGGTGGGACACTTGGGCAGCACCAAGGTTAGGGGCCCCGGCCAGAAGGTGTCGATCAGGGATCCCAGCAGAGCACGGGCGGTGGGAGTAAAAGCCGACACATCCACCAGCCACCCCTGCAGCTGCTCTAGGGTCACCCCAGCCGGCAGATGCAGGATCAGGGGATCGAAGCGGGGGCGCTCCTTGGCGGCAAAAATGTTTGCCACTGCCTGCTCATCCAAGCCATTGCCCGCCAGGCCGTAAACCGTCTCCGTGGGGATGGCCACCAACTGGCCCTGCAGCAAGGCCGCAGCCGCTACGGCAATGTGCTCAGGAGTGGGCGAAAGAATTTCCGTCTGCATCCATAACTCGGATTTGGGGTGGGGCTAGGGATCCCGTTCTGCAATCCATTTTCGCGCCTGGTAGAGGGCGATGTTGATTTGATCCCCAAACAGCAGCGCCAAGGAAGTGAGCCAAACCCAGAGCAGCAGCACAATAACCGCCCCCACCGCCCTGTAGACTTGGTTGAACTGCCCAAAGTGCTCCACGTAAATCCGCAGCCCCCACGACACCCCAACCCACAGTAGGCTGGCCACGATGGCTCCCGGCCAAATCGGCATTTGGGGTCGGCGTAAGCTGGGGCCAAATCGATACAGCACCCAGCAGGAGAAGACGACCAACCCCAGCGAAATCGGCCAGGTGAGGATCCCCCACAAGTTCAACCCCAGCTCTCGCAAGGGATCCAACTGAGTCGGCCCGCCAACTTCCTGCGCTAAGAATCCCGCTTTCCTGTACAAGAAGCGCAAAAAGCTGGCAGTAAACTACCCGGCCCTGACTGCTTCGCAGTACAGGGCGGGCTTAAGGCCTCCGGCCCGCTGGCGC
>NZ_JANSIM010000144.1:0-592 GCF_047502655.1 Synechococcus sp. R5-12
TCAGTATAGTTGAGCTTATTATTGACTAGAGTCATGCTCTACCAAGCTAGCGGCAAATCCAATCCCCTCGCTACAGCTTGCAGCCGGGATCCCTGAAGAGCCAATTGAGGCTTGGCCTGCCCATAGACCGCCACCATTCCGGGGCAAACTTTTCATTCGCGCGAGCGGCGCGGAGCACTTTACTTCTTGTCAGCAGTGGGGCGAAAAAGAGGGATCCCCTTGAGGCGTGCTTATGCTGCCGGCATCCACTGCACAGCTTCGCCCATGGGCCCCAACCTCAACCCAGTATCTATTCTGGCCAAAAGGTATTCCCTGTCATGCCTCGCAGGGTGAAATAAACAAATAGAAGCAACAAAAGGGATCCCAGCGTAACCATAGCCGCCGCTGTTGGACTTTTGCGATACAGGCCGACAAAAGGCTGGAGGCCAGCCCAGATCCCCCCCAGCAAAACGGTAATAAAGTAAGTGGGATAACGGGAGACATTCTCCACAAACTGGTCTTCCAGTCTTCTGGGGGGCTGCGGTTGTGGCATAAGAGGCTGGGGCTCCAACTGATACATTTACGCTGAACACTGCTGAACATCACTGTTCAA
>NZ_JANSIM010000145.1:0-882 GCF_047502655.1 Synechococcus sp. R5-12
ATGGTGGGGATCCCTGTATCCCGGTGCTTACCCTGCGGGTAGAGCGCAGGACTGATTGCCCCCGCACCACCGTTAGCTAAATCGTTGAGTTGCTCTGCAAGCTAAGATCGGCAAACCCTGTTCCATCGATGAGGATCCGCGTCGGCCATGATGACCGTAATGGAGTTTTTCGCCCTCAGTGCTGGGGAGTGGATGTGCCAACGCACCAGCCATCACTTGGCTTTTCGCCGCTCTGAGGGTGGGAGGTCGCGGCTACAAATTGCCACCCTTGCGGCAACCGATCCAGCAGTCATCCGGGTTTGCGAGTTGTTCAGGGTGGATCCCCGACGAGCTGTGGGAGCAGCGCGGGTGCGGTGGGATGGCGAGCAGGAGTGGGACAACGAAGAGTACAAGGGAGACGTGGTGCTGGTACCTATCCCCGATGAGACCGATCCCATGCGCGGGCAGTTGCTGCGGGATCAGGGCTACGCTGAGAAAGTACCGGTGGCCGGTACCTATGTCATGGGATCCGATGGCGCCCTTACCCTTTACACCCAGTATGAGATGACTGAGTCGGAAGAGCGCATTTGGTTTGCCAGCCCCAACTTGCGCCTGCGGGCCAGCACTGTCAAGCGGTTCGGTGGCTTCAGCATGGCTTCTTTCTGCTCCGAGGTGCGTAAACTCTCCGTCGGCCCTTCTCCCACCCCTACGGTGGCCGAATCCAGCTCTTTCCGCAGCTAGAGCGTTTTCTCCTCAACCGCAACACGGGTTGTGCCATGCACCAAGTCTTGGATCTGGGGATTAACCTGCTCCACGCCAATCAACACCAGGCCGACCACAACCGGGAGCATTTTGATGCCTGGGGAGCATGACTCTAGTCAATAATAAGCTCAACTATACTGA
>NZ_JANSIM010000146.1:0-17357 GCF_047502655.1 Synechococcus sp. R5-12
GTGCGGGGGGATGTCTCGGAGGTGCAAGCCTCAGTGGCTGCCGGCATTGACTCGGTGAAGCGGGTGAACGGCGGCCAGTTGTTGTCTTGGCACATTATCGCCCGTCCCCACGAGAACCTGGAGTACGTGTTGCCCATTCGCTACACCGAGGATGTGGCTCAGTTCCGCGAAGGGGTAAATGCCATCCGTCCCTTCACCCGTCCCTGATGCGTATTGCCATTGTGCGGGGCACCGTCACCAGCACTCAAAAGGATCCCAGCTTGACGGGCGTGAAGTTTTTGTTGGTGCAGTACGTCGATCTCGAGGGCCAGCCGCAACCCGATTACGCTGTGGCTGCCGATCCGGTGGGGGCCGGCATTGACGAGTGGGTGCTGGTTAGCCAAGGCAGTGCCGCTCGCCAGCCGCAAGGAAACCAGACTCGCCCGCTGGATGCAGTGGTGATGGCGATTATCGATACGGTCAGCGTTGGCGGTCGCTCTCTCTACAACAAGCGCGATCAACGCTAGCTGGGATCCCTTCCCTTCTCATCTCTCTTGCTGCCCTTGTCCGCCCTACTGCGTTCTAGAGGCTCACGGTTATGCCTGCTCACACCTATGCTGCACCGCCAACGCCCTGGTCTCGCCGACTGGCGGAGCCCAAGATCGATCCCACAGCCTACGTGCATTCTTTCTCCAACCTCATTGGGGATGTGCGGGTGGAAGCGGAGGTGCTGATCGCCCCGGGAACTTCCATTCGCGCTGACGAGGGATCCCCCTTCCACATTGGCGCCAGATCCAACATTCAGGATGGGGTGGTCATCCACGGCCTGGAACAGGGGCGGGTGATAGGAGAAGACGGCCAACCCTACTCCGTTTGGATTGGCAGAAACACTTCCATCGCCCACATGGCTCTGATCCACGGGCCGGCCTACGTGGGCAACGACTGCTTTATTGGCTTCCGCTCGACGGTGTTCAACGCTCGGGTTGGGGATGGCTGCATCATCATGTTGCATTGCCTGATCCAGGATGTGGAGATCCCCCCAGGCAAGTACGTGCCTTCTGGATCCATCATCACCACCCAGGCCGAGGCCGACCGGCTGCCCGACGTCCAGGATAGCGATGCCAAGTTTGCCCAACACGTGATCGGCATCAACCAAGCCCTGCGAGAGGGCTACCAGTGCAGCGAAAACCTCGTCTGTATCGCTCCCATCCGCAACGAACTGCAGCGCACCTCTAACTCAACGGCTACGGAGACGGCACCCATGACTCATTCTTCCCATCGCGGCAATGGCCGGAACGGCGGCGGATCCCCTCTCAAGCCGGAGGTGGTGGAGCAAATTCGTGCCCTGTTGGCCCAAGGCTATCGCGTGGGGCTAGAGTATGCCGATGCTCGCCGCTTCAAAACCTCTTCCTGGCAAAGCGAAAGCCCAATCACCAGCACCCACGAGGCGGAGGTGGTGCAGTCATTGGGGGCCATCCTGGCAGAACACCAAGGGGAATATGTGCGCCTGCTGGGGATCGATCCCAAGGCCAAACGGCGGGTGCTGGAGCAGATCATCCAAACCCCCGATGGGCCGGCGCTGGTTTCTGGGATGCCCAACCGCGTCTCGGCAGCCGCTGCCCCGAGTTCTGGCACATCCGGCCCTCAGTCTGGCTCAGGGCTAGAGGAAGAAATCCGAACGCTGTTGGCGCAGGGGTATCGCGTTGGCCTGGAGGTGGCCGATGCCCGCCGCTACCGCACCTCTTCTTGGCAGACCTTGGGCAATTTGAGCGGTCAGCCGCAGGAGATTCTAGCCGCTGTTCAGGCTGCCCTGGCGGAGCACCGAGGGGAATATGTGCGCCTGCTGGGGATCGATCCCAAAGGCAAGCGGCGGGTGCTGGAGAAGGTCATTCAAACCCCGCAAGGCCAGGTGAGCAGCAGTTCTGCAGGGGTGGGCGCGGTGGCAGGTACGGCTCCTGGGGCAGGGAGCAGTGCCGGCCTGGATCTGGAGGTGCAGGAGGAGGTGCATCGGCTGCTGGCCCAAGGCTATCGCATCGGCTACGAATATGCCGACGAGCGCCGCTTCAAAACCTCTTCCTGGCAGAGTGGGCCGGCCATTCGCGCCACCCGTGGGCCAGAGGTGTTGGCTAAGCTGACGGCTGCCCTGGCGGAGCACCAGGGAGAGTATGTACGCCTGCTGGGGATCGATCCCAAAGGCAAACGGCGGGTCTATGAGCGCATCATCCAAACCCCTAGCGGAAAATCTGCTGCTGCTGCCGCGGCTCCTGCTTCTGCCCCCAAGGGATCCCCTTCTGGCACCCGCCTCAGCGCCGAGGTGGTGGCTCAGGTGCAGCAGTTGCTCAGCCAAGGCTACCGCATCGGCACCGAACATGCGGACAAGCGCCGTTTTCGCACGTCTTCCTGGCAAAGCTGTAGCCCCATCGAGGCCACCCAAGTGCCGCAAGTGGTGGCAGCTCTGGAAGCCTGTCTGGAGGAACATCGCGGCGAATACGTCCGCCTGCTGGGTATTGACCCAAAAGCCAAACGGCGAGTGCTGGAGCAGATCATCCAAACCCCTTGAGGGATCCCAGCTTTTTTTGACCTCTGTTGGTTCAAGTCCAACCCCCCAGCGATGAGGAGCACCCTGTTGGCCTCTACTTTGCCCAACTCCATGACGCTCCGCACCTTGCCTGGCCAGAACGACGAAACTCGCTATTTTGTCAGTGGTGAGGTACAGGTGGAAGCCGGGGCGGGGATTGGGGCAGGGGTGCTGCTGCGGGCCAACCCCGGCTGTCGAATTCACATCGGGCGCGGCGCGTGTATCGGCATGGGATCCGTTCTGCACGCCTGTGGGGGATCCCTCATCGTGGAGGCGGGAGCAACCTTGGGAATGGGGGTGCTGGTGATCGGGCAGGGCACCATCGGCAAAAACGCCTGCATCGGCTCAGAAACCACAGTGCTGAATTGTTCGGTGCTCAGCCAAGCAGTCATTCCCCCCGGCTCGCTGCTCGGGGATCCCACCTATGGTTTCGATCCCCAGGAGGCGGGCGGCAGCAAGCCCATCCCGGCAGAGCCCTCGCCGGCGGCAGTGGAAATGGCTCCAGAGATGTCGCCTGAGCCGTCTCCCCCACCCAGTTCTCCGGTGGCCAATGTTGAAAAGCAAACCCGCCGCTGGCAGGAAGCTGCCGAGCAAACCCAAGAAAAGTCCGGTTCCCCAAGGACCAAAACGCGCAACCTCAACGGGATCCCTGGCCATTCGGAATTGGATCGCCTCTTGGGCAAGATTTATCCCTATCGACAGGTGCTCTCCTCTGGGGATGGCCGGCTCTGATGGCTAAACTGGCGTGAGTAGTTAGGATGCCGATGTCAACCTCCCTGGGCCTGATTCAGACGCGCAGCTTTCCGGTCATCGTGCGCATTGCCGACGCTATGACCAAGTCGGCAGGCGTGACGCTGATCGGCTTTGAGAAAACCTCGGGGGGCTATTGCACAGCCATTGTGCGGGGGGGAATTGCCGATGTGCGCATTGCCATTGAGGAGGGCATTGAGCTGGCCCGCCAGTTCGAGCAAGAGGAGATCTCCAGTTTGGTGATCCCGCGCCCCCTGCCCAACTTGGAAGTGGTGCTGCCGATCAGCAGCAAGCTGTCTCAACTGGCACAAAACCGCGGCTACAGCCGCCTCAGTAACTTGGCCGTGGGCCTGCTGGAAACTCGCGGCTTCCCGGCAATGGTGGGAGCTGCCGATGTCATGCTCAAAACCGCGGATGTCCAACTGGCGGCCTACGAGACCATTGGGGATGGCCTATGTACGGCCATTATCCGCGGTACAGTGGCCAACGTGGCCATTGCCATCGATGCCGGCATGTACGAAGCAGAGCGCATTGGGGAATTGCACGCGGTGGCAGTGATCCCCCGCCCTCTGGACGAACTGGAGCAAGCGCTGCCCGTGGCCAGTTGTTTTGTTGCTCAACCGGTTACCCTGCCGGTAACCCTTCCTCAAGTTCAGGAACAGGAGGTGCAGCGCAGCGATACAGCCGTAGAGCGGATCCCTGTTTATCTGGAGCCGCCTGAAACTCCCTAGCCCCCTGAGAAACCCATCTGTTGCCCAAGAAAGCCGAGCAGGGCAGAGGGGAAAAATGCTAGGCTACTGGAAGACCTGGGTCCGTGCAGCTCCGACGCCCAAACCGTGTCAGGATCGGAAGATAGCAGCACCACGGGATGCTCTGAGCAGGCGCGTCAACCCGGGTCGCCCTTTGCAGCCCTACTTCTCTCTGCTGGGTTCTCTCCTCCTTGCCCTAGCAGCGCATTACACTATGTCCGAAACAGACAATCCCCTCGCCAACTGGGCTCAAAAAGCCTTTTACTTCGGCATGGGTTTGGCGGCTGTGGCGGCGGATAATGCTGCCAAGGTGGCCAGCAAAGCGGGTATCCGTCTGATGGAGTTGCGCAAGCAGGCGCAAGCTTTGGTGGACGAGCTGGTGGAGCGGGGGGCGATGACCGCTGAAGAGGCGCGGGCTTACATGGATGCCATCGCCGCCAACGCCAACCGCAAGGGAGAAGACAGACAAACTGCCGGTCCCCGCAAGATCACCATCGACGACATTAGCAATGCCGAGGGCGAGGCAGGCACGGCCATCGAACTTTCAGAAGCGGCCCGTTTGCGCCAGAAGATCGCCGAATTGCAAGCTGAGTTGGATCGCCTCAAGGGCAAATCTTGAGCGGAAGGACAGCCCGGCAGGAAGGTAGGAATGCATTGCTTCCTAGCTCCTCTCCCCTTTTGCATAGCGGAAGCGGTACCGCAGAGCACTTGGGAAGTGTCTCAACCTAACTTGAAATGACCCTAAAGATTGAGGCTACCGTCAGGTGGATCGTCTCTGTGAAGTGTTAGGGATCCTCATCCTTGTAGAGCGAGGAGCAGGTCAAGCTGATTCATTTCCAAACTGCAGAAAAGATAAGGGCGTCTGCCAGGTGGGCAGGAGCGTCTCAATCGAGTCTCAATCAAACTGGGTTGAGTTTGAGCTCAGGCAGCAGGAATGAGGATCCCGTCTTCCGAGAGAAACCGGGAGCTGAGAAAGGGACGCAGCGCCTTGGGAATGCGAATCGAGCCATCCGGCTGTTGGTGATTTTCCAGCAGGGCAGCCAGAGAGCGCCCCACCGCCAAGCCAGATCCGTTCAGGGTGTGGACAAACTGGGTGCCTTTCTGGCCGGCTTCTTTGTAGCGCAGGTTAGCACGGCGGGCCTGAAAGTCCCAGCAGTTGGAGCAACTGGAGATCTCGCGGTATTGATTTTGGGAGGGGAACCACACCTCCAAGTCAAAGCAGCGGGCTGCCGCAAAGCCCAAATCGCCGCTACACAGCTCCACCACCCGGTAGGGCAGCTCCAGCATCTGTAAGATGGCCTCGGCATCCTGCACCAGCTTCTCGTGTTCGGCTTCCGATTGATCTGGGCGAGTGACCTTGACCAGCTCCACTTTTTGAAACTGGTGCAACCGGATCAGCCCCTTGGTGTCGCGGCCATAGCTGCCCGCCTCACGGCGAAAACAAGGGGTGTAAGCACAGAAGTAAAGAGGGAGGGACTCCGCAGGGATTACCTCATCCCGGTACAGATTGGTAAGGGGAACTTCCGCCGTCGGGATCAGCCACAGGTCGTCGTCAGCACAGCGAAAGCTGTCTTCGGCAAACTTGGGCAACTGCCCCGTCCCCTGCAAAGCGGCGCTGTTGACCAAAAAGGGTGGGATCACCTCGGTGTAGCCGGCTGCAACGTGGCGCTCCAGCATCATGGCAATCAAAGCCCGTTCCAGGGCCGCGCCCGCCCCTACCATAGCCACAAAGCGGCTTTGGGCCACTTTGACCGCACGGCCAATCTCCAGCAACCCCAGTTTTTCGGCAATCTCGTCATGGGGAAGGACAGGATGGGCCGGCTTTAGCTCCTCACCCCAGCGGCGCACCTCTACATTGTCGGCCTCATCTCGGCCAACCGGCACGCTGGGCAGGGGCAAATTGGGCAGGGTAAGCAGCCGAGCACGAATCTCCTCTTCCAGCTCCCGTTCCTGCTGCCCCAGTTGGGCAATCTCGGCCTTGAGATCCACCCCCCGCTGCCGCAGGGCCGCCACTTCGGGGCCTTGGGGATCCGCCCCCTGGCGGATGATCTCGCCGACTTTTTTGCCGAGGCTGTTGCTTTCGGCCTGCAGGGATCCCTTGCGGGTCTCCAACTGCCGCCGCTCCCGATCCAACTGCAGGATCCCATCCAGATCGACTGTGGCCCGGCGGTTTTGCAGGGCTTGGCGTACCTGTTCAGGGCGATCCCGCAGCAGCTTCAGATCCAGCACAGAGATGGTCTACCCTCAGCTCCAGATATCCGACCTATTTCTTTAGCCAGCTAAACATGGCCCGCAGCTCCCTGCCCACCTGTTCAATGGGGTGTTCGGCCTCGCGGCGCCGCATCGCAGTAAACCCTGGCTTGCCGGCCTGATTTTCCAAGACAAATTCACGGGCAAATTGGCCGCTTTGAATCTCGGCGAGGATGCGTTTCATCTCGGCGCGGGTTTGCTCCGTGATGATGCGGGGGCCACGGGTGTAGTCGCCGTATTCTGCCGTGTTGGAGATGCTGTGGCGCATTTTCTCCAAGCCCCCCTCGACAATGAGATCCACGATCAGCTTCACCTCGTGCAGGCACTCGAAGTAGGCCAGTTCCGGCTGGTAGCCCGCTTCCACCAAGGTTTCAAACCCCGCTTTGATCAGAGCCGTCAGCCCACCGCAGAGCACCACCTGCTCGCCAAAGAGGTCGGTTTCGGTCTCTTCCCGGAAGGTGGTTTCCAAAATGCCGGCCCGCGTGCCACCGATGGCTTTGGCATAGGCCATGGCCCGCTCCCGTGCCATTCCCGAGGCATCTTGATAGACGGCAAACAGGCAGGGCACCCCTTCCCCCGCTTGGTAGGTGCGCCGCACCAAGTGCCCAGGGCCTTTGGGGGCAACCATGATGACATCCACGTCTGCCGGCGGCTGGATCTGCCCGAAGTGAATGTTGAAGCCGTGGGCAAAGAGGAGCACGTTCCCCGGCTGCAGGTGGGGACGGATTTCGCCCTGGAAAACGGCCTTTTGCACTTCATCGGGCAGTAAAATCATCACCCAGTCGGCGGCAGCGGCAGCATCCGCCACCGTTTTGACCATCAAGCCGTCTTGCTCGGCTTTAGGCCAGGAAGGGCTGCCAGGGTAAAGGCCAACGATGACCTGGACACCGCTATCGCGCAAATTGAGGGCGTGGGCGTGGCCTTGGCTGCCGTAGCCGATGATGGCAACGGTTTTATCGGCCAAAGGCTCCAGGTTGGCGTCGGTGTCGTAGTAGAGGCGGGCCATGGTCGAGCGGGGCGTGAGCAGGTGCTTGACTAGGATAGCAGGATTGGATCCAACTTGCTGACCTCAAGCGCCGTGATGAACAGTTTTCACCCACCTTAGGCGCTTGGGCTGTACACACATGCGAGCGGTTGTGGCGATCATAACCGGCAGCCAGTGGAGCATGTAGACCAAGCCCAGGGCGGTGTGCCACCAAAGTCGCCGTCCGCGCAAGCCCTCCACCTGGCGTAGCCCCCGGTAAAAGGCCACCGTCAAGCAGCCCATCACCAGAGCGTTCAAGGGGAGCAGCACCGAGGAGTGGCCCGTCAACAGCACCCAGAGGGTATCGGGAACCAAGGCCATCGGCAGCAAGTACTGAGAAATAAAGAAGGCCCAGAGATCTACTGTTTTGGCCATCCCCATGCGGCGACTGAGGATCCCTGGCCAGTAGTCGAGATAGCGCTGGTAGCCCCCTTCCGCCCAGCGGCAGCGCTGGTGCCAGAGACTTTTCCAAGAGGTGACCCCTTCTTCGACGATGGCCGGCTCCGTCAGAAAGGCGATATCTACGCCCGCCAGGTGCAGCTTGAAGGTGAGATCCAGGTCGTCAGTGAGGGTGCTCTCATTCCAGCCGCCGCACTTTTCCAAGACATCTCGCCGCACCAGTTGGCCATTGCCGCGTAGCTCGCCAATGCCCCTCACGGCCACGCGCTGCTGCTGAAAATAAGCGTCGGAGGCCATTTCCGCCACCTGCCCCAGAGTCCAGAAGTTGACGCTGGGGTTGCTCAGGGCCTTGCGCACCTGGACAGCGCCTACCGTCCGTCTGCTGAAACGGCTGCGCAGGCTGCTCACTTGAACAAACAAGGGTAGAGTGCGGGCAAGAAAATCCGAGGGCACCACAGCATCGGCATCGCAGACCAGGATGATCTCCCCTTGAGTCAGGGGCAGTACCTCGTTGAGGGCACCGGACTTGCCCCCCCCTCGTCCTGGCTGCCGCCGGTAAACCCGCAGATGCGGGATCCACTTTTGGGCTTCCCGCAGAACTTCAGGGGTGGCATCGCTGCTGTTGTCGTCGATGGCCCACAGCTCCAGATGGCTGGTGGGGTAACGGAGCTGGGTCAAGCTGTGCAACAGCCGTGGGAGCACTGCGCTCTCATTCTTGGCTGGGATCAACACAGCCACACGGGGCAAGGCCAGCCCCCCCAACTCGTCACCGAACTTAGCAAGACCGCTCTGCCCATCCCGTTGCATTGGCAGGACAGAGTCATTGTTGTTAGGGTCATCGCTGTTATCTGTTGACCTGGGATCCCGGCGGGTCGCAGCGGCAGGAGGAAGTCTCAGAGGGGGCAGGGAGGTCGCCGGTTGCAGGCGAAATAAGCGGCTAATGTGGATCACCATGAACGTGGCCAAACCAACGGTGATCCAACGGGCCGTCGGCACCACATGCATCAGGCTGACCAACCCCCACACCATGGCCAGAACCAGCAGAGCCTTGAGACGGCGGCGCTGGGCCGAGGTGAGCAACCAATCGGGAAGATGAAGATCCTCGAGAGGCTCTGGCTCTGACCAGACGAACTCAGACATGGGAATCCTCCCCCGGGCGGCAATGTTACCCAACCTCGCCAGCCTGTGCGAGCGTTAACCCAAAGGCTGTTAAGAGGTTGTTACCTATTGTCACCCATTGTGTTGGCGAAACGGAGTTCTCGAGAACCTACAGGCGAGAAAAATTGGGGATCCCGACTGCCGCTTCTCCGGCAAGGGGGTGAGTAGCCTATGGGTTACCGCGAATCTCTTTGATCACCCCATCTTCCAGAAGGATCTCGACCTGCATTTTCTGGATCAGGTTGTCTCCTTTTTGGACTCGGAAGAAGCTCTCCACATTGCCCTGCAGCACTTCTTGGTTAAGCTCCAGGGTGCTCAGTTGGTTGATCTGCTGCAACAATTGGTTTTTCTGATCCAAGAGGCGGATTTTCTGCTCGTTCACGCGGCTTTTCACCGCTTCCACCTGTTGGAGCACTTGAGGGCTGTTGGGGTTGGGGCTCTGTTTCTCCAGTTCGGCAATAGCCCGCTTGCCCTGAAACTCCAGTTGTTGCATCTGAGCATCGGTGGCTTCGATCTGCCGCTCCAATTGCTCCTGCATTTCCTTTTTCCAAAGGGGTGTGACCACCACCTTAACGGGAATGTTGCGCTTGAGCAGTAATTGAGTGCCGTTGCTGACGTTGTTTTCTTCCATAAGACTCATCCAGGCAGACGACCAACCAAACCAGGGGCTTGTGCCCATTGTAGAAAGCTCCCCTCAAAAGCTCTGGGGTTGGGGAAGAGGAGCTTGACAGACCGGATCCTCCCCCGCCGAGCCGGAGAATCCATCTACTTATCCTACCGGCTGGGATCCCTGCGGTAAAGTCTTGATTTCGGGAAACTGCAATTTTGGTTAAGGATCTTAAAGGCCGCCGCCTTGCCCTGGCACAGATTCGGCTAGCGTGAGAGACAGTGTTCTTTTTTGCGGCAGCCATGAGCGAACGGGCCTCGACCCCTTCCAAGCCCTCTGCTGGGATCACCGAGCCGGTGCGGATTGCCTCTCGAAAAAGCGAGTTGGCTTTGGTGCAGACCCAGTGGGTGATGGGTCAGTTGCAAGAACACCATCCGGGATTACCTCTGGAGCTCAACACCCTTTCCACCCAGGGAGACATCATCCTGGATGTGGCACTGGCCAAAATTGGGGACAAAGGTCTTTTTACCAAGGAATTGGAAGTTAGCCTGCTCAACGGCAGCAGCGACTTGGCGGTACACAGCCTTAAAGACTTACCCACCCGCCTGCCGGAGGGCTTGATGTTGGGAGCAATTATGCAGCGGGAGGATCCGTTGGACGCTTTGGTGCTGCGAGAGGAGCTGCGCAGCTACCAACTGGCCACCCTGCCCGAAGGAACAGTGATTGGCACCTCCTCGCTGCGGCGACTGGCCCAACTGCGCCATGCCTTTCCCCACTTGCGCTTTAAGGACGTGCGGGGCAACCTCAACACCCGCCTGGCTAAGCTGGAGCGGGGAGAGTACGATGGCCTGATTTTGGCGGTGGCCGGGTTGAAGCGCCTGGGCAAAGCCGACCGGATCCACGAGGTGTTGGATCCCAGCGTGTCTCTGTACGCGGTTGGGCAGGGATCCCTGGGAATCGAGTGTCGGCAGGGAGATGAGCGGATTCTGGAGCTTATCCGACCCTTGGCCGATGCGGAGGCCACAGCCCGCTGCTTGGCAGAGCGAGCTTTCCTGCGGGCTTTGGAAGGAGGGTGTCAAGTGCCCATTGGCGTTCACAGCCAAGTCCAAGGGGAGGCGCTGCACCTAACCGGTATGGTGGCCGACCTGGATGGCCGGCGGCTCATCCGCGATACTCAGACGGGATCCACCGCCGATCCCGAGGCAGTGGGGATGGCTCTTGCAGAAAAGCTAAAACGGCAGGGGGCCGACGAGATTTTGCAGGCCATTTTTGCCCAGGCCCGCCGTTAGGCTTTCCTACTTTTTCTGAGTAGGCTTTGAGAACTTCAGCTAGGGTCAGCTGAAGAAAAGGGGGAACAATGAAGTCCCCCCTACGTGAATTGCACTCAAATGGGAAATTCGCATTCGCAGCAGCAGTATCTAAGCTCTAGCTTAGCTTCCAAAACCGCCGTATCATCTTGAACTACTAAGGTCACTCGGTTGTTGGCAATCTCTGCCGGCGAGAGGGTTAGAGTTTTGGTGAAGGTTTGGCCAGGCGGAATTGGGGTAGGCGGACTTGGGAAAGTATACAAAAACCCCGCTTGAGTTGGAGTTGGAGTCCCGTCGGTTGAAATCGCGCTGTTGAATAGGTAGTACCTGTCGTTCCCGGCATTAGGAGCTGTGTTACTTGTTGCCCGCAAGTTATTGCGATAGGTAAACGTAAGGGTGCCTCCCATCCGGCAGCCCGTTTTACAAGGGGGGCTCCATTGGAAGGTATGAGCAAAGAGTTTATCGGGTCGGCGATCTCCCCAGTTGACTGTCCCGAAAGGGCCCTGGAGAGTTGCCCAAATGTTGGGGTGAAGCTCCGATTGCAGGGGGGAAGCAGGGTTTGGCGGAGGAGCGCTGAGGGTTACTGAGCGCAACACCATGGGTCTCGAGCACGGAAGGCCAGGCAGAGGTCTTAGCGAAGGGGGGAAAGGAACCTGGCGGAATAGCTCATCTACAGTTTCTGAGGATTCTGCCGGAGCTATGGGAACTGGGGAGGGTATCGATCTAGGCACAGAAGGCATAGGCTGCCCAGCTGGCTCCGGGGCCTGAGCCACTAAAAGATGATCTTCAGCCAAGGCAACACCTAAAAGAGAACCACTCTCCCAAAGGGGCGTAAGTAGCAAAGCCAAAATGCCCAAACGCAGTCCTACTTTCATTTGTATTCTCCAAATCTTGATAGAGATGCCCACTTCCTTCTCAGCTCAAGCCAAAGCTGAGAATATACTGGCAAAGACGTTGGGGAATACAAGCAGGTTCCTTAAACTTTGTAAATTCTTGTGAATTCCAGCTCAATTCCAGCTTTTTCCTTTGCTTGATCATGTAGCGGGGCTTGGCTTCCTAGAAGGGCAAGAATTAGAGACGGGAGAAAATCCGCCGCTCAAATTTCAGCCCCAGCCAGATTACCCCGATCCCACAGGCCACCAACACCGCCGACTTGGCCAACAGGCCGGTTGGGTACTCGAAAAAGCGGGTCAGCACCACCAGGGTTAGCCCCAACAGTCCCTGCCAGAAACGTCCTCGCCGCCCCTGCTGCAGCCCTTCCCAGCAGAGCACTGCTGACAGCCCCAGCAACAGCAAGGTCACTATCCAGGGGGCAAAGAGGACCAAGGCTGCTCCTGCCGTCACGTTCAAAGGCACAGCGCTGCCGATCCCCAGCAAAAGCGCCAAGGCAACCAGAGAAATCAGAACAGCAGCATCCTTCAGCCAAGACGAAACGGGCTGGGATCTCTTCTCCTGCCAACCCTGCCACCAGCCACAGCCCGTCAGCAGCAGCAACCCCACTGCCGACAAGCTCGCCCAGGGATCCCCAACGTTCCAGAGGGGATCCTCGGAAAGATCGACCCACGTCCCGACAAAGCTCCAGACATAGAGCAGGACACCCAACCCCAGCAGAGCCAAGTTCTGGGCCGTCGGGGCCAAATCCAAGCCTTGCTCCAGCTCGCCGGGAAGCTCTGGATCCCTTCCTTCGGTTGAAACCTGCCTTATCCAAGGATCATGGCGTTGGTGCCAGAGAGCCAGCCCCCACACGACCGCGACACCAAGCAGATGCCAAAGGGTCAAGCTTGGAAAAGAGCTGCCCAAACGGTTGGCCAGCCCTTGCAACGCCAGGCCAAAGTTCACCACCGCCAGGGCAAAAACCCAGCGAGAACAACACCAATAGGCCAGAGGAACCAGCAGGCCCAGGGTCAACCAAGGATAGAGGAAGTTGACAGTCCCCCAATCCACGAAGTCGGCTACCATCCCCAAGCCCAGCAGAAGGCAGGCCAGTACACCACTGGGGCTGTGACGCAAGCCGTAGGCCATGGCCAAACCGCCCATCCCCCAGGCCCAAAACAGGCCTGCCTCGGATCCGCCAAGCTGAACCCACTGCGCCATCAGGCCAATACAGGCTCCCAGGGTCAGTTCACCGGCTATCAGCAGGGCGCTGCCCAGCCGTCGGGATCCCTGCTGCCAAACCTGGAAGCCAGCCACCTGCAGCCCTACCATGAGGGCCAAGCACCCCCAGGCTCTTGCCCAGCGGGGAATGGCAGCCCAGTTGGCCGCCACAAAGGAGATCACCCCTAGGCCCACCAGAACTGCGCCAAACAGCAGCAGCACCAGGGCAAATCGCCCGCCGGCTGAGCGTTGCAAACTCTCCAGTTGGTAATACTCCCGCAGGCGATCCCGTTGGGCAGGTTCGATCAACCCCTGCTCCACCCAGGTGTTCAGCAGGTCGGCCAGTTGGCGGCGGAAACGCTCGCCGGGGTAGGGGGGGCGGGGAGAGGTCATGGCGGGATCCCGACAAGCGAAAGGAGGCTCGGGCGTTAAAGGAGTGGGATCGCTGAGGCGATTATAGTCCCTCACCCCTGGCTCCTCTCCCTCTAGGAGAGAAGGAATTGGGATCCCACTGCCTGAAGCACCCGCTGCAACACCTCTTGATAGCCAGCCACCGGATCCCCCAGATCAAAGCGAAAGAGATCTTTATCCAGCACCCGCGGCTCAGATCCCCCCCGATCCCAAAGACGGCAGGTATCGGGGCTAATCTCGTCGGCTAGCAGGATCTCTCCCTTCTCGTCCAGGCCAAACTCCAGCTTAAAGTCCACCAGCTCCAGCTGACAGCGCCGCCAAAAGGCCTGCAGATGAGAGTTAATGGCCAAAGCCAGGGATCCCAAGCGCTCCACCTGCTCCGGCGTGGCCAACTGCAATAGGCGGATGTGATCTGGGGTCACCAAGGGATCCCCCAAGGCATCGTTTTTGTAATAGAACTCCACCAGCGGCGGCTCGATGGGAAGGCCCTGCTCCAGGCCCAGCCGTCGGCAGAGGCTACCCGCTGTGCGGTTGCGCACCACCACTTCCAAAGGCAGGATGTGCAAGGCTCGCACCTGCATCTCGGTGGGGCCGGTTTGGGCCAAGAAATGGTTGGGGATCCCTTGCTGCGCCAGGTAGGCAAACACATGGCTGGAGACGGTGCAATTCACCTCTCCCTTGCCGGCGATGGATCCCCGCTTTTGGGCGTTGAAGGCCGTGGCGTCGTCCTTGTACTGGCAAAGATAAACCCTGGGATCGGCAGTGCGGTAGATGCGCTTGGCCTTGCCCTCGTAGAGCAGCTCTTGGGGGGAGAATGGCATACGCTAACCCCTAGTATCCGGCCAGCCGTCCGCGGATCCCTTGCCAGAAGGTGATGGCCAAGATGCGCAGATCCAGCCACAGCGACCAGTTTTGCACGTAATAGAGATCATACTGGGTGCGGCGGGCAATGCTGGTATCTCCCCGCAGGCCGTGGATCTGGGCCCAGCCGGTGAGGCCACTTTTTACCAAATGCCGATCCGGATACTTGGGGATCTCCTGGCTAAACTGCTCGACAAAGTAGGGCCGCTCTGGGCGGGGGCCCACTAGGCTCATTTCCCCTTTCAGGACGTTCCACAGTTGGGGCAGCTCGTCCAGGTTGGTGCGGCGCAAAAAGGCTCCTATCTTGGTTCGGCGCGGATCCCCAGGGCGCGTCCAGCCCGGCTGGCCGGCTGCCTCAGCATCCACTCGCATGGTGCGGAACTTGGCAATCCAAAAGCGACGCCCGTCCAAGCTCACCCGCTCTTGCCAATACAGAATGGGGCCAGGACTGCTGCAGGCTACCAGCAGGGCAATAATCAAAAACAGAGGGCTAAGCAAGATCAGGCCCAGGGAAGCTCCTAGGATGTCTACAGCTCGCTTGAGGAACCGGTTGTGGGCGTAGCGCAAAGGGGGCTGACGCAGAGTTAGCAGCGGGATCCCGTCGAGAGACTGCAGGCTGAAGTTCACCGTTAAAAAACTTAAGATATCCGGCACCAAGCGCACCTGCACCGACAACGCTTGCAAACTGAGCAACAGAGGAGCAGTTGCCAGCTCCGGTTGCCCAAACCACACCTCTTGCACTTCTGGGTGGGCTTGCAGATAGGCGATCAAATGGACCAGATCCAGACGCTCAAGAGCCGACCAGGAAGGCTCAAGCTGACCGCACAAGCAGGAGAGGGTTCCTCGGGATGAGCCGGACAGAGTCCTGTCGGCAGACTTAACCCCGTCAGAGGTAGGGCGGGCGGTGTTCAGTACTGGATATGAATCTTGACAGGGATCCCCATCCTGGGACGGGAGATCTTCCCCGCAAGAGCCTTGCTCTACGCCTGCCCAGGCGACTACCTGGAAGCCCAACTGCGGGGATCGCTGCAATCGCTCCAACACTTCCGCCAACACCGACCAGGATCCCACCCAGATGACCTGCCGCCGACCGTAGCCCCTAGAGCACAACCAGCCCATGCCCAGCCGCAACCCCACCCGTACCAAAGTCAAACTCAGCAGAGCCAACAAGCCGGCGTAGCCCACCACCAGCCGCGACAAAGAGACCGAGCGAACGAAAAAGGCCCCTGCCAGCACCAAACCAAACGTCAATCCCAACCCCACCAGCAAACTGGCCCATTCTTCAAAGCGAGACAAGCGCTTCGACTCACCGTATCCGCCTAAGCCCGCCTGAATGCCCCAATAACTGAGGGCGGTCAACAATCCCAAGGCCGCGTAGACATCCCAAGGCAAGAGCTGATGAGGACGCAAGCTGCGCAGCCAGTAGCCCGCCCCAAAGGCCAACCAAATACAAAGGCCATCGCCAAAACAGGCCAAGGGCACCCACAAACGATGCAGATCCAGACGAGTTTTATAGCCGCGTTCGACCAAGGGTTATCTCCTTCGGCATCAAGACTGTTGACAATCTTACAGAAAAGATTGTGCATCTGAGGCTATTGGACAAGATCAGTGTTGACCAAAACTTGAATGGGTAGCCCTCACCAGATAATTCTATTGACGGCCCTTCCCAGCTTCAAAGGACTTCATGCTGCTGACACAAAATAAGTTCTTTAAGTAATTGGGATCCTCATCATGCAAGAGATAAAAATCCCTGTTGAGTGGGTTAAGTACCGTCGGAAAAGGCTGTTGTAGAAACTACCAGAATTGCAGACATTGGATGTCGAAACATGAGAGTTTAAGCAATGATCAAAGTGCAGTCTGAGAACAGCAATGGTGACAGGATACTACGATTTCGTTGCCGGGCCGGCTACTGCCAGCAGAGATACACCAAAGGGCAGAGAAAACTTAGGTATCAGATAGGCTTCTGCAGCAAAAATACCCGTCAGCAGTCGATTGAGCCAAAGCGGCGGCATTTTCAGATCTTGGCTTTCCCTCAGGCGAAGCACTTTCTGCATTATGCGGATCCCTGAAATGATTGGGAAAAGAAAACTGTTGAAGAAAACAAGGGTATAAACTTCTAGACCTGAGCTTTTAAGCAACGACAAAAGTTGCCCGCGGGTATATCGTCTCTTGTGATGATTAAGCTCATCATGTAAACTCCACAGCCACGGATAAGCCGGAACAGTTACAACTAAGTAGCCAGATGGGGTTAACCTTTGACTGAGGGCTAGGAGAGCTTCTTTGTCATTCTCCAGATGCTCCAGCACATCCAGCAAAGCAATCAAATCAAATCGTTGAGAACCAAAGGGGATCCGGTTTGGCAACTCCCCCTCTGCCACGATCCCAATACCGCGAGCTTGGGCCAGCGGCAGTGCAATTTCACTCTTTTCCATAGCCCAAACTTTGCCAAATCTGGACAACATCTCCAGGTTGCCGCCGCTACCACAGCCAGCTTCCAAAATATAAGCAGAGGGGGGAAGCGACAGGGATCCAATAACCCGACTCAGAATGTGACGGCGACCCAAAAACCACCAATGCCCGTCTTCTAAGTCTGCCATTTGCTCATAAGCTTCGGGATCCATACCCGTAACCCAACAAAAGATCAAAAACAGGATTAGCCGCAGAAGGGGTTAGCAGAGCATATCTATCTAAACTAAGTTTAGGGGGATAATCGAGCCTTTCCCCAGCGATGCTTACGATACCAGGCCGCCACGTGGGGACACCACGCTTCAAAGTGGGGCCAAATCAGTTCACACAGATGTTGAATTTCTCGTTGAGCATCTTCTTTGGCTCGTAAATCCAAAAAATGCATTAGACTACGGCAATTGAAAGAGACCACGAAGTGTTGTCGGATCCCGTAGCCAATGATGTTGCGAGCATCTTCATAGGGCAATCCGCACTCTTCTACCAGGCGATAATAAGCAATGGCCTGGCTGCGATATTGCGCAAGAATGATATCCAAAGCTTCGGGGGAGATGGGCCTAAAGCCTTGGCGGGTTTTGGCCTTGCCCTCTTTGACGCTGGCAGGAACGTAAAACAGAGTTTCCAGCTCTTGCAAAGACAAGGAGGACTCCGTCCCGCCACTGTGCTCCGCAATGTGCTCCGCACCGCTGACGCGATAGGCCTCCGGCCCGCTGACGCGATAGGCCTC
>NZ_JANSIM010000147.1:0-1068 GCF_047502655.1 Synechococcus sp. R5-12
TGAACAGTGATGTTCAGCAGTGTTCAGCGTAAATGTATCAGAGATAGATGTTTACCCAATCTGCGTCTGATACTCTGGGGTTGGCACAACTGGATTTGGCGCAAATTCCGCGGCAGATCACCTGCGATGGCAGTGACTTGGATTGGAGCCAGGCCCTGGCCATCGAAGGGATCCAACCTGAAGAAGAAGCTTTACAGGCTTGGATGGCTTTCCGTGACCTGCGGGTGAACCAAGAGGCGGGCAACATTTTACGCTGGCAAGGGCGTCCGTTGCGGGCCAGCCGTATCCGCTTTTTCCCCAGGAATGTGGCTTGGCGCTATGGCTTCTCGTTTTCCACCAGCATCCGCTCGCCCCTTGGCAAAGGGATCCCGACCCCTGAGGAGTGGCGCTACCCGGGCCTCTGCCGCTACGGGATTGTGCTGTTTCAACCCAACGCCCAACTGGTGGCCCATCAGGTTTTCGAGTCCTCGCCAGAGCAGCCCCAAGAGGTGGATCTGGATCCCAACCTGGATATTGCCTTCAACATCAATGACGCCAAGGGCAGCTACGGCGACAATAGCAGCAGCTTCGATATTTACCTGCAGGTGGTGAGCTAGACTCACCCAACCCCAGGAGGGATCCCGGCTGATCGCGATAGCGGGACGGAGTCTTTGCAGGGCGGGTCAGGGGGCAGTTGCCGGGTGGGATCCCATCCCCTACAATGAGTGAACTGGTAGCTGGATCCCAGCTTGCCATTGCCCTTCCTGGCCCTGGAGAGGTGGCTGAGTGGTCGAAAGCGGCTTCCTGCTAAGAAGTTACGGGGCCCAAAAGCTCCGTCGAGGGTTCGAATCCCTCCCTCTCCGTCCATATTTGCTGACTAAGGTTGTTGACGTCCTCTGCGCGCCGTTAGCTTACTTCCCCATAGCGGTAGGGCGGGGCTTTTCTCAGTAGCTCGGGCGTCTCAGACTAACCTGAAACGACCATAGAGGCCAACTCCGCTACCAGTACTCCGCTACCAGTCATGGGTCGTGGAAGCAGGAAGAAATCAGAGCATGACTCTAGTCAATAATAAGCTCAACTATACTGAAA
>NZ_JANSIM010000148.1:0-8375 GCF_047502655.1 Synechococcus sp. R5-12
ACAGTGATGTTCAGCAGTGTTCAGCGTAAATGTATCAGATACAGTTGAGGCTTAGCTGGCCTGCTGTAGGAGCAGATCCAACTGGCCGCGAGCCTCTAGCGCGTAAAGATCGTCGCAGCCGCCGATATGCTGGTCGTTGATGAAAATTTGCGGCACCGAACGGCGGCCGTTGGCCCGCTTGGCCATTTCCGCCCGTGCCACCTCGTCTCCATCGATGGCGTATTCGATGTATTTCACGCCCTTGCGATCCAGCAGTTGCTTAGCCCGGATGCAAAAGGGACAAAAACGCCAGGTGTAAATCTCAACAGTCATAAGAAAACAACAAACGCTTTTACATAGCTTAACATTTTCACGGAGCCGGGATCCCTTTCCTTGCAAACCCGGGGTTTTCTGCCTCCCATGGTCTAGTTGGCTTCCTTCCAATTGTGGCCAATTTGGATATCCACCACTAGCGGTATGGAGAGGGGCACTGCTCCTTCCATTTCTGTTTGGATCAGCGGTTTTAGGGCCTGCCATTCCGAGGGATCCACCTCAAACACCAGCTCATCATGCACTTGCAGGAGCAAGCGGGAACGAAAGTTCTGCAGCTTTTGCCGCAGGCGCACCATTGCTACTTTGATAATGTCCGAGGCGGATCCTTGAATGGGAGCATTCACAGCTGCTCGCAATTCCGCTTGTTTGCGATGGCCTGTCAGACGAGACAAATTGGGAAAATAGCGACGGCGACCCAAGATCGTTTCTACATAGCCATGCTTTTCCACAAAGGCTTCAGTGGAGCGCAGATAGGCAAAAATGCCGGCGTAGCGCTCGTTAAATCGCTGTAAAAATTGCTTGGCTTCCGACAAAGAAACCCCCGCAGTGCGGGCAAAGCGCTGCGCTCCCATGCCATAGATCACCCCATAGTTGATCGTTTTGGCCAGGCGGCGTTCTTCGCTGGTTATTTCCTGTTTTTCCAGGAGCAGGCGGGCGGTCAGGGTATGCACATCTTCTCCTGAGCGAAAGCCTTCCAGCAAGGCAGGTTCTTGGCTGAGGTGGGCCAAAATGCGCAGCTCAATTTGAGAGTAATCTGCTGCCGCCAATAGCCATCCCTCTTGGGGAATAAAAGCTTGTCGAATCCGGCGACTGAACTCGGTGCGAATGGGAATATTTTGCAAGTTGGGGTTTGAGGAGCTGAGCCTGCCGGTGGCAGTAACGGTTTGGTTAAAGTCGGTGTGGACTCTGCCGGTATCGCTTCTTACCAGGGCAGGCAGAGCATCCACATAGGTCGATTTCAGCTTGGCCAAGGTGCGGTATTGCACGATGGTTTCGATGAGAGGATGATCCCCCTCTAGCTTTTCTAAAACTGAGGCATCAGTGGAATAGCCAGTAGCCGTTTTGCGGGTTTTGCGAATGTCCAATTTCAGCTTTTCAAAGAGCAGGGATCCCAGTTGCTTGGGAGAATTGAGGTTAAAGGTTTCTCCAGCCTGGGCATAAGCTTTCTGCTCCAAACTTTGCAGCTCTTGTTCCAGCTCTTGGGAAAATTGCCTCAGAAACTCGGTATCAACGCGAATGCCGATCCACTCCATCTCTTCCAAAACTTGGGCCAAGGGCAGCTCGACTTGAATAAAAAGATCCCACAGGCGTGGATCGGTTTTCTGCAGCTTTTCGGTGAGGATTGGCACCAGACGATAGGCACAATAGGCGTCGGTTCCACAGTATTCTGCAACTTTGGAAATCGGGATATCGGCAATGGACTGTTCCTTGCCCAGCAACTTTTTGTAGCTGGTGGTCGGCAAATTCAAATGGGTGGCTGCCAAATCGGCCAAGTTGTGGCTGGCTTCTGGATCCAAAACGTAGCTGGCCAACATGGGATCAAACTGGATCCCTTGCAGGCGGATCCCGTGGGCGCGGAAAATGCTCAGGTCGTACTTACAGTTTTGTAGGCTTTTGGGTCGGTTGGGATCTTCCCAAAGGGGTTGCAGGCTTTGTTTAACCAGCTCCCAATCCAGGTTGGATCCCTGGCGGTGGCCGATGGGCAAGTAGGCGATATCTCCCTCTGACCAACAACAGCCGATCCCCACCAATTGGGCATCCCGTGGATCTAGACTGGTGGTTTCAGTATCCCAAGCTACAATCCCTGGGCAGGCCAACAGCTCTTGCCGCAACAGCTCCAGTTGCTCCGGCGTATCGATGATGCGCACCGCCGGCAGAGAAGGGACGGGATCGAGGGCAAAATCAAACCACAGGGCTTCGTCAGGAGCGTTTGCAGGAGCCCCGGTGGGATTAAAGGCGCTGACCGCTTCTGCCTCGGCTGGGATCCCCCCCGAAGCCGTTTGAATTTTGCGCACTTGGGCGATGAAGCTGTGAAACTCCAATTTTTCCAGCAGCGGCAGCAATTCTGCTTGATCAAACCCGGTTAATTTCATGCTCTCCCAGTCGGGAGAAAGAGGAACGTCGCATTTGATCCGAGCCATAAATTGCGAGTGATGGGCCGCCGGGATCCCTTCTTTGAGGTATTGCTGGACTTTTCCTTGGATCTCGTCCAGGTGGTCGAAAATTTCATCCAAACTGCCGTAGCGCTCCAGCAGCTCCACAGCTCGCTTGGGGCCGATCCCTTTCACCCCGGGAATGTTGTCAGAAGGGTCACCACAGAGGGCCTTATAATCCACCACCTGCCAAGGCCAGATGCCCAATTTTTCTTTCACTTGTTCGGGGCCAAACTCGCTGATGCGATCTTTGCTGTTGAGGTGCAAAACCCGAACTCTTCCATCGGTATCGATCAACTGGAACAGATCTTGATCGCCACTTAAGATCTGCACCCGGTAATCTTGGGGGGCTAGCCTACTGAGGGTGCCCAAAATGTCATCGGCTTCAAAACCAGGCACCACCAAAATCGGGATGCGTAGTGCCGTCAACACCTGCTTCAGGTTCTCCACATCTTCGATAAACTCCGGTGGCGTTTCCGGGCGGCCTGATTTGTAGGTTTCGTCGGCCTCGTGGCGAAAAGTGGGCTGCCGTGTATCAAAGGCAACGGCTACATGGGTAGGGGTGTATTTGTCCAAGACTTCTAACAGCGATTTCAAAAAGCCAAAGCTGACGCTGGTGGGGATCCCAGTGGAAGTGCGCAACCCCCCCTCGCGGCTGTAGGCAAAGGCGTAGAAGGAGCGGTAAGCCAAAGAGTGACCATCCACCAGCAGCAGTGTTGGAGTTTGCCAAGCCATCAGCTGATACCTTGAGGGTGAATCTAGCCTATCGGATCTGGGCTATGGGCAGAAGGGATCCCACATCCGTCTCAAGAACTCGAGCGGCGGGCTGCTGCCGACACCCAATGGCAACTTCTGTAATCACAATCTGTAGGCACAATCTGTAATCACAACTGGCTAGGACGAGATCCAAAAGCCCATCGACGGGCCCGCCAACCCTGATTTCCGTTTTGCGGGCTACAATGCTCATGCCCATTTTTTCAATTGGTTGGCTCAATCGGCAATACCTAAATTTGTTACCCAGTTGATCACCCAAAGCATTGCCCTCTGGTTCTGGACAAAATACAGCTCGCCACAATGCTCTTCTCTTCTCAGCAAATCCTGCCCCCATCTCTCTACCCACCCCTGCATTGGGGCCTCAAGACCCTCTTTCCCGACGGCCTGTGGGAGTTGCCGGCAGATCCCCATACCCAGCGGGTGGCTCTGACCTTTGACGATGGCCCTCACCCTGAGTACACCCCTGCTTTGTTGCAGGTTTTGATGGATTTTCAGGTGCCGGCCACGTTTTTTGTGTTGGGAGAACGGGTGCAGCGCTGGCCCCACCTGGCCCGTCAGATCCGCCAACAAGGCCACCGCATTGGCCTTCACGGCTGGCAGCATCGCTCCTTCACCCAGCTTGCCCCTGACGAACTTCAACAGAGCCTGAAGCGCAGCCAAACCACCCTCGTGGCTGCCTGTGGCGGGATCCCTGACGATTATCGGGCTGTGCGCCCGCCCAATGGCTTGTTTTGGCCGCAGACGCTTGCGGATTTGCGCCGTTGGGGCTTTTGTCCGGTGATGTGGAGCGTGGTGCCTGAGGATTGGCTGATCCCACCGGTATCGGTGGTGGTGGAGCGGGTGCTGGCCCAGGTGCGGCCTGGCTCCTTGATCGTGCTGCACGATGGGGTAGAGGGGGGATCCCAAGTGGTTGAGGTAACGCGGCAGTTGATCCCAACTTTGAAGAAGCGGGGATTTGAATTTGTCCACTTGCCGGATCCCTGAGATCTTTCCAGTTGGGGAGAAATTAAATACAGTAGAGGCACGCACAAGCAGGAGGGTCAGGCCATGGGCGCACGCAAGATTATCTACGGCATTTTTGGGCAACGGGCCGGCAGCGTCATCGTCGGAACTTGGAACTGGCTGTGGGGGATCCCGGTGGAGAAAGGTGGCACAGGGGCGGTGATGGTGGCGGAAGAATCCCTACGCACGATGCAGGAGACGGTTCAGCGTCTCACGGAAGCCGTTGCCACCCAAGTAGCCGCCTATCAGCGGGCTGAGCAGAAGTACATGCAAAAGGTGCGGGAGTACCAGGCCCTGGAGAACAAAGCTCGCCTGGCCGCCCAACGGGGCGATCAAGAGGCTGCCCGCCTGGCTATGTCCCAAGCGCTGCAAATTGAGGCCATTCTCGGCCCCCTCAAGGAGAATGTGGAAACTGCCGAGCGCTACGTCAATGCCGCCAAGCAAAAGCTGGCCCGCGAGAAAGAACGACTGGCCGCTTACAAGAGCGAGCTGAGCAACCTCAAAGACATCAACGAGGTGAACCAAGCTCTGGAGCAGATGACCCGCGTCAACAACTCCTACAACATCGACTCGGCCAAGTCCCAATTTGAGGCGGCAAAGAATGCTATCCAGGCTCGCCAGCTCAAATCCCGAGCCATGAGCGAACTCTCGGAAGATCGCAGCGAGCAGATTGCTGCCCAACTGGATGAAATGGCCATGGACGATGAAATCTCCCGCCGCTTGGCAATGCTCACCGGCCAAGGAGGTGCCCAGGCCAACCTGCCGCTACCGGATCTGGATTTCGAGAAGCGGCTCCCCCAATAGCGGCAGTTGCTTCCAAGCTTGGGGATCCCTCGCTTTTCAACCCACGTCGGCAACCCCGCTGCTAAGTTGCAGGGGGAGTTTTCCGTTGGGAATTGACGGTCAACGGGCTAGAGGGAGTGCGCTCGTACTAGGATGATAAAGGAACAATAGGCAACCCATCTGAGGAGAGGATCCCAGCATGTCAGCAGCACGAGGCGGGCATTCTGCCCGGTTGGGCCCGCGGCCCACTTCTGCAACCAGCCTGTGGCTGTCTAGGGCGTTGTTGCTGCTCTGCGTTTGCCTCAGCTTGGTGGTTTGTGCCTGTTCCGCGGGCTCTAACCTGCGGGCCTACAGGGATCCCAGCGGAGCCTTTGCTTTTGCTTACCCCAACGGCATGGTGGCGGTCAATCTTGGGCCGGGGAAAGGGCCGGTGGTACTCCTGCGCGACCTGGTGTACGAGACCGAGAACGTCAGCCTGATGATCGCCCCGTTTGACAAGGGGGAGACGATTGCCGATTTGGGCAGCCCGGCTGAGGTGGGGCAGTTGGTGGCGGAGAAGATCATTGCTCCTGAGGGATCCGGTCGCTCGGCCAAGCTGTTGGCTGCCGAAGCCTTTGAGCGGCAGGAGCACCCCTATTACCTGCTGGAATACCAAACCGATATGGGATCCCAGCTTCGCCACGAGGTGGTGACGGTGACCGTTCGGCACCATCGCCTCTACACGCTGACGGCCTCTACCCAAGAATCCCGCTGGCCTCAGGTGCAGGCTGCTTTTAGGAACGTGGGCCGCTCTCTGAATGTTTCCTAAAGCTTTTCCTGAGAGGATTTTCTCAAGGGATTGAACCGGGTTGACGGACTTGGGTAGGTTAAGGTTGAGCCCTTTAGGGCTGAGTTATGGTCATTTTAGGTTGGGGGCGAGACGCCTGGGCTACTGAGAAAAGCCTTGTGGTTCTGGGGATTATTGCTCCGCAACGCTGACGCGAAGACGCGACCAACGTTTTGGGTGTGGGTGCAGTGTCCTAGCTTGAATCGAAATGACCCTACCTACGGGTTCCAGCCAGGCCATCTGGTGCTAGAACGGTAGTGTTTTAAACCTGCGGAGATGGGATCCCACCCTCTTGGGCCTGCTCTATGACCGTATACGTGGTTCAGATCAGCGACCTGCATCTGTTTGCCAAGCCCCATCACCGGCTGCTGGGGGTGGACACGGAAGCCTCTTTCCTGCAGGTGCAAAAGGCCATTGCCGCTCTGGATCCCTTGCCCGATCTGCTGCTGCTCACCGGAGATCTCTCTCAAGATGGCAGTGCAGCATCCTACGCTCGTTTGAGAGCCCATTTGCAAACTCTCCCCATCGATACTTACTGGTTGGCGGGCAACCACGATCGCCTGCACACCATGAACCAAGAGCTTCATGCCGAGCGGCTATTTGGGGACAAGAGCTTCAGCCGGGAAAATTGGAGCTTTATTTTGTTGAACTCCCTCGTGCCCGGCAAAGATAGCGGTTACCTGACGGAGCGCACGCTGCTGTGGCTGAGACAGGAATTGCAGCGGAGCAAAGCTGCCCAACACCATGTTTTGTTGGCCCTGCACCATCCCCCTTTTTCGGTGGATTCTGCCTGGCTGGATCAAAGCGCCCTGCAGCAGCCGGAGCGGTTGTTTGGGGTTCTGGACGAGTTCGACCACATCCGCCTCGTTGTATTCGGCCATATTCACCAAGACCTGCACCGCCGGCGGGAGGGGGTTGATTACCTGGCTTGTCCCTCAACCTGTGTGCAATTTCGTCCCAAGAGCCCCCAGTTTGGCCTGGAGGTAATTCCCCCTGCCCTGAGGCAGATATGGTTGGAGCGAGATGGCAGCTTCAAAACTCAGGTTCAACGGGTGGGGGCCGCTCTGCAACGTCCCAACCTGGCCCTGAAGGGATATTAGCTCTCCCCCTCTTGAACCTCTGCGGGGGGTAGCCCGATGGCCTGCCCCAAACAGACGCTGGCCCCCAGCAAGGCCAACCACCCCGGCAGCAGCGACAGGAAGGCCACTGCAGCCACCAAGGTGTTGTTTCCCCCCTGCAAAAGGCTGTAGAGCAGCATCGGCAGCGTGAGAACCCGCCCACCGCCGACGAAGAAGGTGAGCAAAAATTCGTTCCAAGAGATCAAAAAGGCAAATACCGCCCCAATGGCTGCCCCAGGGGCAATGAGGGGCAACGTCACCTGCCACCACACTTGCCAGGGATCCGCCCCCAAACAGCGGGCCTGCGCCTCGTAGCCGCGGTCGAAACGGGCGAACACACTGCCCATCACCAGAGCCATGTAGGGAATGGTGGGGATCAGATGCACCAGCACCACCCCCAGCAGGGCACCGTCTAGCCGCAGGCGAATCAGCACCCCTTGGATCCCCATCAGCACAGCCAGAGGAGAGGTGATGACGGGCAACAGCAACAGCAGGCGCAGCCAGGCGGGCACAGGATGGGTGCCCAAAACTCGTCCCGCCGGGATCCCCACCCCCAAGGCCAGCAGGGTGGTAAACAGGGCAATTTGCAAGCTCTGGCCGAAGGCTGCCCGGAACTGGGATCCCCAGCTCAGCAGTTGCTGCCAACCGGCTATGCTCCATGCCCGGGGCAGGGCATCGGGAAAATACCAGGCCCGCGTGAAGGCCCAAAGGGCCAGCACCCCAAAGGGCAAAGCCCAAAGGAGGGCCACTCCGGCCACCCCAAGGCGGAGCAGGGATCCCCCAATCCATCTGCGTCCTTTCACGGCTTTCTCCAAGGACTCCGTCCCGCTGAGCCAAACGGCAGCTGCAGAAAGGATACTCTGGCTGCAAACAGCCCTCCGATTAGGCTGACCACCGCTGCTGAGACAGCCAGCAGGATGATCCCCAGCGCCACCGCCTGCTGCCGCTGCTCCAGGTTGATGTGGGTGAAGCGCTGATAGATCAGAACGGGCAAGGTGCGCGGGTAGGTGGGCCCTAAGAGCAAGGGAACCTCAAAGGCGCTGAAGACAAAGCCGAAGATGAGAATCCCGGTGGCCAGCAGCCCCGGCCTCAGCAAGGGCAGCGTTACATACCAAAACGTCTGGGCGGCAGAAGCCCCCAGCAGCCGAGCCTGTTGCTCCAGCTCGGATCCCATCCCGCGCAGCAGCGTCAGCGCCACCAGAGCGGCAAACGGGATCTCCTTCCAAAGCCAATAGAGCAACACCCCCACATAGCCGCGGTCGTTCACCCACAAGGGAAAATCCTGATCCGAGGCAATCCAGCCCAGTTGGAAGGCCAGCCGCGCCAGCCAACCGCTGGGCCCCAGCAGCAGCAGCATCCCCGCCACCCCCACCAAATGAGGAATCGGCAGCGTCAACTGGCCAAGCC
>NZ_JANSIM010000149.1:0-3943 GCF_047502655.1 Synechococcus sp. R5-12
ACCAGCCTAGAGGTCCGTGGTTGGCTTGCCAACTGCAGGGCTACTGAAAGCCCGCCCTGTACCGCTTAGCGGTCAGAGTCGGGTAGTTTACTTGTCGATCGATCTGGCGGCCTAAGCTCACCTCTTGGGCATCGTTCAACTGGCTCACCTGCAGCCACTGAAGGCCATGAATCAGCAAACGGCCCAGATCTTGGGCATGGGCAGGGGATCCCATCCCAGATGCCGCAAGAATGCTGAGTAGGGCAATGGCGACCGGTCTCACCGCGCGAGAACTCCACCCCTTGGAGAGGAGAGGATCCTGTCCTGCTGGCGCGAGCAGCCTGAGGGTGTGGCGAGGTTTCAACATCAGGAATTGGCTCCATCAAGTACCCTCAAGTTAGCGATCCCGAAGCAAGATTGTCCTGCCACCCAAGCGAAACCGCTTTGCTATCAAGGGCAACCGCCGAGAGAGTTTCCCCTGGCTTGGGGGAATGGAATAGGATAGGGCTCTATATTCAGGCAGACGTTTAAGGGCGGTCATGACGGGATCCCCTACATGGAACCCTGAAATCTCCCCATCTCCAGACTCCTGGGCCACGGGCAGCGTTTACTTTCGGTCGGATGCACAAGGGATTCATCTGCACTTGCCCAGCACCTTACCTTGGGAAGAGCTTTGGGAAAACCTGGTTTGGCAGTTGCGCAGCCGCAAACCCTACTGGGCCGGAGTCGCTCCCCTCACCCTCTGGAGCCAACAGCGAGAGTTGGATGTGTCTACCTTACAAGTTCTTGCTACCCTATTGTCCCAGCATGGACTGCAACTGTGGTGCGTCCAAACCCGATCCCGCTCGACAGCCATCGCAGCAGCGACGTTGGGGTATTCTGTGGAGCAATCTTCCCTTTTGGAGGCAGTTCCCCCTGCTCCCCCAGACACCACACCTCTGTACCTACGTTCGACGGTGCGCTCTGGCATGTCCGTGCGTCACAGGGGCTCGGTATTCCTGTTAGGGGATCTCAACCCCGGCGGCGAGATCATTGCTGGAGGAGATATTTGGGTTTGGGGACGCTTGCGGGGCCTGGTTCACGCGGGGGCCGACGGCGACAAGGGAGCTGTAATTTTGGCTTTGCAGTTGGAGCCCACTCAGTTGCGCATTGCCGATCAAGTGGCCCGTCCGCCAGAAGGTGGATCCCTGCCCAACACCCCTGAAGTGGTTTACCTGCAGGAGGATGTCATCTGCGTCGCCAGCCTTCAGGATTTTCTGCGGAGAGGAGTATGAGCCGAGTCATTGTCATAACCTCTGGTAAAGGTGGAGTCGGCAAAACCACCGTGACGGCCAACCTGGGCACTGCCTTGGCGCGCTTGGGTCGCTCGGTGGTGGTGGTGGATGCAGACTTTGGCCTGCGCAACCTGGATTTGCTGCTGGGGCTGGAGAATCGGGTGGTGTACACGGCCCTAGAGGTGATTGCCGGGGAGTGCCGCCTCGAGCAGGCTTTGGTGAAAGACAAGCGCACCCCCCATCTCTCGCTGTTGCCGGCAGCCCAAACCCGCAACAAAACGGCGGTGCATCCGGATCAGATGCGCCAGTTGATCGAGAAGCTGGCCAGCAGCCATGACTATGTGCTGATCGATTGTCCTGCTGGGATCGAACAAGGGTTTCGCAATGCCATTGCCGGGGCCAACGAGGCCATCATCATCACCACCCCAGAAGTGGCAGCGGTGCGGGATGCAGATCGCGTGGTGGGCTTGTTGGAAGCTGCACAGATTTCATCGACTCAGCTCATTGTCAACCGCCTGCGCCCGGACATGGTGGCAGCCGGCCAGATGATGTCGGTGGAAGATGTGGTGGAGGTGCTGGCCATCCCGTTGGTGGGTATTATTCCAGAAGACCGCGAGGTGATCGTCTCCACCAACAAAGGGGAGCCCCTGGTTCTCTCCGCCAATCCAACTCTGGCTGCTCAGGCCATCCAGCGCATTGCCCGACGGCTAGAAGGGGAAGCGGTGGAGTTTCCCAAGCTGGCCAGCTTGAGCGAGTCCTTTTGGGAGCGGGCCAAACGGTTTTTAAACCAAAAGGTGCTCTGACAACTGTTTTGTCGTTTTTCCCCACTTTATCCAGATTGGAATGGCAATTTTGACCTGTTTACAACTGAGTAACAAAGCCAACAAAACCTATGCTCCTCGATTTTTTGGATCAGCTTTTTTCTCGGCACTCCGGCAACAGCCGCCAGCAAGCCAAGCAACGGTTAAAGCTGATCTTGGCCCATGACCGCGCTGATCTCACCCCAGCGGCACTGGAATCGATGCGCCTAGAGATTTTGGGGGTGGTGTCGCGCTATGTGGAGCTGGATTCAGAGGGGATGCAGTTTCATTTGGCTACGGAAGGGGGAACGACTGCTCTCATTGCCAATCTGCCCATCCGTCGCGTTAAGCCCTTAGAGACGGGTCTCAGCCACCCGGAAGGCGAGAAAGCCTAGAAGGGGAGATTTTTGGCAGCATGTCGATTTGCTTTCAATTCCCAACAGAGCTGCCCAACGCCAGAGTGGTCGTCAAGCCCGCTCTGTGATACGTTGAGGTAAGTCGTGTGTACTGTAGAAAGAGTGGAGCTGGGTGTAGCTTTTGCAACTTTATGGAGCCAGCACACAGAGGTTAACTAAATGTTAACTCTGCATGTTCGAGCTCATGAACTGCTGACGTGATGGGCAGAGCCACCTTGACGATTGGAGACTTTCCAGCAGTCTGTATTGGCGTTAGCGTTGCGGAGTAATAACGACGTTAACGATGGAAACAAAACGATGGAAACAATGAGAGGGTTGGCGTTCAGTAGCTGGAAAGGTAAGGGCTCCGTCCCGCTATTGCGTTCGGTTAAGCCTTAATATGCAAGATTCATTTGAGCTGACGATCCTGTTTACGCTAGCCCTGGTGGCTGGGATCGCTGCTCAGGTGCTGGCCAATTTTGTCAAAGTGCCCAGCATTGTATTCCTGCTGCTGTTTGGCCTGTTGCTGGGGCCAGATGGTTTGGGCTGGGTTCATCCCCAAGTCATGGGATCCGGGCTGGAAGCGCTGGTGTCGTTGGCGGTGGCCCTGATCTTGTTTGAGGGGGGACTGAACCTGCGGCTGCAACGTCTCAATCAGGTATCCGATAGCCTGCGCAACTTGGTTTTGTTGGGATCCCTGCTGACCTTGGTGGGGGGAGCGGCAGCAGCTCACTATCTGGGGGAGTTTCCCTGGCGGCTGGCTTTTTTGTTTGGATCCCTGGTGGTGGTGACGGGGCCGACGGTGATCAACCCTATCCTGAAGCGGGTACGAGTCGATTCGGCAGTCAGCACCCTCCTGGAGGGAGAAGGGGTGCTCATCGATCCCATCGGAGCCATTTTGGCGGTGGTGGTGCTGCAGGTGGTGCTCTCTGGCCATCCCAGTTTTCTCATGGCCCTAGAACAGTTGTCCAGCCGTCTGGCCATCGGGTCGGCGGTGGGAGCGCTGGGGGGCTGGCTGATGGGATCCTTCCTGCTTTGGTCGCGGCAGTTTTTAACCGAGGAGCTGCGCAACTCGGTGGTGCTGGCGGGGGCCCTGGGGGTGTTTGCCTTGGCCCAGTCGCTGCGATCGGAGGCGGGGCTGATGGCGGTGGTGATGGCGGGCCTGGTGGTGCGGCAGAAGGCGGCCATTGCCGAGCGGGGTGTGCGGCAGTTTCACGGCCAGTTGGTGGTGTTGGCCATCTCGGTGATCTTTATTTTGCTTACCGCCACGCTCTCCCTCAAGGCGGTGTTTGCCCTGGGCTGGGGATCCCTGGCCACAGTGCTGTGCTTGATGCTGGTCATCCGCCCCTTGAGTGTGTGGCTGTGTACCTGGCGCAGCGACCTGAATTGGCGGCAGAAGCTGTTTGTGGCTTGGCTGGCTCCTCGGGGCATTGTGGCGGCTTCGGTGGCCTCCTTGTTTGCCATTCTGCTGACAGAACGGGGCATTACTGGGGGG
>NZ_JANSIM010000150.1:0-15606 GCF_047502655.1 Synechococcus sp. R5-12
TTTCAGTATAGTTGAGCTTATTATTGACTAGAGTCATGCTCTGCAATCTTGCTTTTTGGTGTGCGAGGGATCCCCATGAATCGTTCCAGGCAACTTCGCCCTTGGCTAACTTCAGCGCTCACCTGCCGGATGGTGCTCAGCACCGCTTTTGCCCTCGCTGAAGCGTCCCGTAGCGCTCTGCTGATGGGATCCCCGGCTTGGGCGCAATCGGTTCCTCAGCCCGGCACCCTCGACCTGCGCACCGGTGGCGACACCCCCGCCCAGCCCTCCCCCACCCCACCCCCCACTGCCGGCGAGCCAGAAGTGTTGGTAGCGGAGGTAGTGGTTGAGGGCACTGAAGATCCGGAGCTGATCAACCGGGTTTACAGCGTCATCCGCACCCGCGCCGGCGAGGTTTCCACCCGATCCCAGTTGCGGGAAGACATCAATGCCGTGTTTGCCACCGGATTGTTTGCCGATGTGCGGGCAGTGCCTTCCGATACACCCTTGGGAGTGCGGGTCACCTTTGAGGTCAAGCCCAACCCAATCCTGAAAGCCGTGCGCACGGAAGGGGCGAAAGTTCTGGATCCGGAAGTGCTGCGGGCCGCCTTTGCCGACCAGGAAGGGCGGGTGCTCAACTTCGGCGAGCTGCAACTGGCTGTGGCCGAGATCGAGCAGTGGTACGCCGATAAGGGTTACGTGCTGGCCAAAGTGACGGATGTGCGCTCCTCTGAAGACGGCACCATCACCCTGGAAATCGCCGAAGGGGTGATCGAGGATATTCGCGTTCAGGGCAACACCAAAACCCGTGACTTCATCATCACCCGCGAGTTGAAGTCCAAGCCGGGGGATGTGTTTAACCGCAACCAAATCCAGGAAGACCTGCAGGCGGTTTTTAATCTCAACCTGTTTCAAAATGTGAATGTGGGGCTCAACCCCGGCCAGGATCCCGACAAGGTGGTGGTGGTGGTGAACGTGGAAGAACGTCGCACCGGTACCTTGGGCGGCACCATCGGCGTTAGCTCCGCCACAGGGGTCTTCGCCGGCCTCAACGTCTCCGAACAAAACTTGGGCGGCAACAACCAAAGTGCCAGCTTCAACGTGCAGGTGGGCACCAACGAAACCCTCTTCGACTTAAACTTCACCGACCCGCGGATTGCCACGCTGGACATTCCCACCTCCTACAACGTCAACATCTCCAACCAGCAGAGCTCCAGCTTTGTCTTTAATGAGGGATTCACCCTGCCCAATGGGGATCCCGTGCGCATCAACCGTCTTGGTGGCGGGGTGACTTTCTCTCGCCCGATTGGGGACAATTGGCGGGCCAGCTTGGGCACCCGCATCCAATTTGTAGAAGCTCGCAACAGCAACGGGGAGCAGCAGCGCTTCGATGTGCTGGGCAACCCGATTACCTTCAGCGAGAGCGGCCAAGACAGCTACACCACCCTGCGCCTCGGCCTCATCAACGATACCCGCGACAACCCCAACAGCCCCAGCCAGGGCTCGGTCTTTCGCATCTCCACAGAACAGTCGGTACGTCTGTTTCAAAATGGCTTGAATGCCAACCGCCTCGAGGCCGGCTACAGCCAGTTCATTCCCGTCAACCTGTTTGAAACCCGCAGCGAGCGACCGCAGGTATTGGCCTTTGATGTGCGAGCGGGCACGACCATCGGCGACTTGGCTCCCTACGATGCTTTTGCCATTGGTGGCGGCAACTCGGTGCGGGGCTTTTTCGAGGGGGGTATCGGTTCCGGTCGCAGCTTTGCCACCGCAACCGCCGAATTGCGCTTTCCCATTTTCGACCCGGTGGGGGCAGTGGTCTTTGCCGACTACGGCACTGATCTGGGCAGTGGAGCTGCCGTGGCCGGCAATCCTGCCCTGGTGCGCAACAAGCCGGGCAGTGGTTTGGGGCTGGGGGTCGGCATTCGCATCCAATCTCCCTTGGGGCCGCTGCGCATCGACTACGCGGTTGGGCAAGGCGGAGCCGGCCAAGGCCAACTGCACTTCGGCATTGGCGAGAAGTTCTGACTTGGCCGTGGATCGGCTGCCGGCTTGCTATGGTGGGAGCAGGTGCTCGTAATGGAAGCAACCCATGAAACAGCGACTCGGCCAATCGTTCCGCGGCGGATCCCTGGCGCTCCTGCTGGGCCTCAGCTTAGCCCTGGCAGGGTGTGGGCAACTGGCGCGGCTGGGCATCGGCACAACTCCCATCGCCACCGTAGAGCAAAATCCCTCCCGCTACACCGATGTGTATGTCCGCGGTCGCGTGGTGAACCAGATAGGGGTGTTCGGCCAGGGTGTGTATGAGCTCCAAGACAACAGCGGTTCCCTTTGGGTCATCACCGACAAGGGCCTGCCGGCCATGAACAGCACAGTGACCGTGCGCGGTAAAGCCCAAGAGGGGATTGTGGTGGGAGGACGCAGCTTCGGGGTCTCGTTGGTGGAAGCAGAGCGCTTCTAGCCTGCCCCCAAAGCCAGCATCGAAACACGGCCTGCCAAGGTTTTGGCAATTTGCCGCAGCGCCTGGGCCGAGGCTGACTCAGGCTGGCTGATGACGATGGGCTGGCCCGCATCCCCCCCTTGGCGCAGGGCAATCTCCAACGGGATCCGCCCCAGCAGCGGGACACCAAGCTCGCGGGCCGTGGTCTCTCCCCCTTCCGAGCCGAAAATATCGTACTGGCGATCCGGCAGGTCGGGCGGGATGAAGTAGCTCATGTTTTCCACAATACCCAGGATGGGCACCCCCAACTGCCGAAACATGTTCAAGCCCTTGCGGCTGTCCAGCAGGGCCACTGATTGGGGCGTGGTGACGATCACAGCTCCTGCCAGCGGCACTGCCTGAACCAGGGTCAACTGAGCATCGCCGGTGCCGGGGGGCATATCTACAATCAAGTAGTCCAACTCTCCCCACTGCACCTGATAGAGAAATTGCCGGATCACCCCGTTCAACATCGGCCCCCGCCAGATCACCGGCTGATCCCGCCCCACCAAAAGGCCCATCGACACCATCTTGACGCCGTAATTTTCCAGGGGGAAGATATCCTCGCCGCCGTCCTCCCGTTTTTGCACAACCAGAGACCGATCCTGCAGGCCCAACATCAGCGGCACATTGGGGCCGTAAATGTCGGCATCCAGTAGCCCCACCCGGGCCCCGCTTTGGGCCAGCGCCACCGCCACATTCACCGACACCGAGGTTTTGCCCACGCCCCCCTTGCCGCTGGAAATGGCGATGATGTTGCGCACACCGGGGATGGACTGGCGATTCGGCAGGGAAGGGGAACGGGGGGTTTCCGCCGTTACCGTAACATCAATGGCTTCGATGGGGGCCAGCTGGCGGATGGCAGCTTTGCACTCCTCGACAATGAATTCTCGCAAAGGGCAGGCCGGCGTGGTCAGCACCAGGGTAAAGGCCACTCGCCCAGGCTCGACGCGAATATCCCGGATCATGTTCAGTTCCACCAGGCTGCGGCGCAGCTCCGGATCTTGAACAGGGCGCAACGCTTCAAGGATGGCAGCAGCATCAAGGGTGGAGGTGGTCATGGAATCGGAAGGCTCAGCGGGTCAGTCCATATTTCACTCTAATCGGTTTTTCTCGGGTTCTTGCCGGCAGGGAAGGACAGCTCCAAAACGGGCTGCCACGCTAGTCCTGGGCAAGCAGGCTGGCCGAGGCTGATTCTGGTTGGAAGACAACGCTGTTGGCCGACGGGGGAGGGCAATTGTGCAAGCGCTGAGTGGGAGTTGGCTTGTGGTTGGGGCTAACGTTCTGGGCTCAGTTGATCCCTCTGCTGGAAAAGAGGGGATCCCGCCGCCTCTCAATCGGGGACGAGCGCCGGGCCATGCCAACTCTCTTTTCTGACTCGGCCTGGGATCCCTTCTGCCGTTACTTTTCTCGGTCACCCTACCTGCCTTGTGCGGTGAGTCCTCTGGGCCCCTGCCGCTGCCCCCACCACGCTGCGCGTCCAAAAGATGCTGCCTGGGCGTTCTGTCCACAACAAGAATAAACTGTGGTCTGTTCTCGTGCCGGTATCTCAGGAAATTCAAGGAATTGGTTGTGAAGCCAGGCAAAAGTATGGAAATCCGTCCTGCCACCGCCTTAGATGTGCCCGTTTTGTTTGACCTCATCTGCGCCTTGGCCGAGTACGAGAAGCTGAGCCACCTGGTAACGGGATCCGCCGATCTGTTGCGCCACTATTTGTTTGGCCCAGAGGCTTTGGCCTCGGCGTTGTTGGCAGAAGTGGAGGGGCAAGCGGTGGGATTTGCCCTCTACTTCCGCAATTTTTCCACGTTCCTGACCCGACCAGGGATTTACCTTGAGGATCTGTTCGTGTTGCCGGAGTTTCGCGGCAGAGGCATTGGCAAAGCGCTCTTGGCGCGGGTGGCTCAGGAGGCGGTGGCCAAAGGATATGGGCGGCTGGAGTGGATGGTTTTGGATTGGAATCAGCCGGCGATAGAGTTCTATCGACGCATGGGTGCCCAGCAACATCCCGAATGGATTCTCAACCGCGTGGTGGGTGCTGATTTGGAGGCTCTGGCTCGGCTGGCTGAGGATCCCCATCGAGCTTGAGCAAGCTCCCCTCTGTTACAGACCCTAGCATTCGTGACATCCTCCCGGCGCTCGTCCTACGGACAGAGCGCGGGCTTCCCTTGGCGTCAGCGGGATGGAGTCTTTACCTCGCGGTTGGGTATTCCTACCCCACGCCACTTGTCTAGGTCTACGACCCCCGACAGAACAACTGGACAGGTGGTTTCCCTTCCCCAGCATTCCTGGGTACTAGGCTTTGTTGACGCTGGGGGGAACAGCGGCACTTCTGGGGGGTAGGCGGCGTCGGCTAGGCTGTGGACTGTACGAGGGATTTGCCGTTGAATTCACGGCTGGCTTTCAAGTTCTGTTGCGATTCAACTAGAGACCTGCGATGGCAAAATCCGTCTCCCCTGACTCATTGCCGGCAGCTCCCTGGCACGCCCTGCCCGAAGAGGATGTTGCCCGCCAAATTGTTGCAGTGGATCTGCCTCTGGCGGCGCTTCTGGAACGGGGTCTGTCTCAAGCTGAGGTGATCCAGCGGCAGAAGCAATATGGCCCCAACGAACTCAAAGCCAAGACAGCTACCCCGGCTTGGGTGAAGTTTCTGCAGCAGTTTAACCAATCCTTGCTCTACATCTTGATGGTTGCCGGGGCGGTCAAGGCGTTCTTGGGATCCTGGCGCAATGCCATCGTGATCTGGGCGGTGGTGGTGATCAACGCCCTCATCGGCTACATCCAAGAGTCCAAAGCGGAGGAAGCGATCGCCGCCCTGGCCCGGTCGGTGGTGACGGAGGTTACTGTCATCCGGGAGGGGCAAAAACTGCGGGTGCCCTCGCGGGAGCTGGTGCCGGGGGATGTGGTGCTCTTGAGCTCGGGAGATAAGGTGCCCGCCGACCTGCGCTTGCTGAGCGTGCGCAACTTGCAGGTGGATGAATCGGCCCTGACAGGGGAGTCGGTGCCGGTGGAAAAACGGCTGGGATCCCTGCCAGAGGAGACTTCTCTTGCGGACCGCCAGAACATGGCCTACGCCGGCAGCTTCGTCACCTTCGGCCAAGGGGCAGGAGTGGTGGTGGCCATCGGCAACCAAACCCAGACGGGCCGCATTTCTGAGCTGATCGAGGAAAGGGGATCCCTGCAAACCCCCCTGACTCGCAAGTTCGAGGAATTCAGCCTCATGCTGCTCAGGATCATCCTCAGCTTGGCCGGGCTCACCTTTTTGGTGGGATTGGCTCAGGGACAGGGGGCGGCCAGTGTCTTTGAGGCGGCAGTGGCGCTGGCGGTGAGTGCTATCCCCGAAGGCTTGCCGGCGGTAGTCACTGTAACCTTGGCGATTGGGGTTTCCCGCATGGCAAAACGCCACGCCATTATCCGCAAGCTGCCGGCGGTGGAGACCCTGGGCAGCGCTACGGTAATTTGCTCTGACAAAACCGGCACCCTCACGGAAAACCAGATGACGGTGCAGGCCATCTACGCCGGATCCCAGCTCTACCGAGTCACAGGCAGTGGCTACAGTCCTCAGGGACAAATCCTGGCCCAGGAGGGGGATGCTCCGGTGGAAGTGGATCGGCTGCCGGTGTTACAGGCTTGTCTCTTGGCCGGTTGCCTCTGCAACGACACCCGTCTCAAACTCAAAGACAACGGCCAGTGGGAGGTGGTAGGGGATCCCACCGAGGCGGCTCTGCTTGTGGCAGCCCAGAAGGGGGGTCTGGATCTGGAAGAACTGCAGCGCCGCCGCCCTCGCCTGGACAGCATCCCCTTTGAATCCGAGTTTCAGTACATGGCCACCCTGCACCGGCTGGGGCCAGAAGAGCATTGCCTCTATGTCAAGGGATCCGTAGAGGCTCTCTTGTCCCGCTGCCATAGCCAGATGGGATCCCAGGGGGAGATCCAGCCTCTGGAAGAGGAGCGGATTCGCCAGCAGGTGGAGGCGTTGGCACGACAAGGGCTGCGAGTTCTGGCCTTTGCCCAAAAAACCGTCCCCAGCAGCCAAACTCGTGTGGATCACCCCGATCTGGAAGGGGATCTGGTTTTCTTGGGATTGCAAGGAATGATCGACCCGCCGCGGCCGGAGGCCATTGCGGCAGTGCATTCCTGCCAAACGGCTGGGATCCAGGTGAAGATGATCACCGGCGACCACGTGCTCACGGCTCAAGCCATTGCCGAGCAGATGGGCCTGGGGGGTGGAAAACCTGTGCAAGCCTACAGCGGTCGAGATCTGGAGCGGCTCAGCCCCGAGAAGTTTGTTACAGCCGCCAATGAGGGATCCGTCTTCGCACGGGTGGTGCCAGAGCAAAAGCTGCGCCTGGTGGAAGCTCTGCAAGCGCGGGGGCAGATCGTGGCCATGACCGGCGATGGCGTCAACGACGCTCCGGCCCTAAAGCAAGCAGATGTGGGGATTGCCATGGGGCGAGGCGGCACCGAAGTGGCCAAAGCTGCTGCCGACATGATCCTGACCGATGACAACTTCGCCTCCATTGAGGCAGCCGTTGAGGAGGGGCGCACGGTTTACAACAACCTGCTCAAAGCCATTGCCTTCATCCTGCCGGTGAACGGGGGGGAATCGATGACGATTCTCCTCAGCGTGCTGCTCAACCGCGAGCTCCCCATTCTGGCCATTCAAGTGCTGTGGCTAAACATGATCAACTCCATCACCATGACGGTGCCTCTTGCCTTTGAGCCGAGCACAGGCCGAGAGATGACTCGCCCACCGCGGGATCCGGAGGCCAACTTGCTCTCTCCTAGGCTGCTGCAGCGCATCCTGCTGGTGTCCGTGTTCAACTGGATCTTGATCTTCGGGGTTTTTGAATACATCGAACAAACCACCGGCAACCTTAACCTGGCCCGCACCATGGCCATCCAAGCGTTGGTGATCGGTCGCATCTTCTACTTGCTCAGCCTCAGCCAGGCCATTCCTACCCTGTTGGGCCGTGGACGTGCCAGCCAATTGGAGCGCCATGAGCGCCTCATGGATACAGCAGCCATTGCCATCGGCATTGGGGCGGCCATCCTGCTGCAGATCCTCTTCAGCCAGTGGAGCCTGTTCAACATTATCTTCGACACAGCACCCCTGTCTTGGGAGCAATGGGGCTTTTGTTTGCTGGTGAGCTTGCCACTCATCGTTGTCTCAGCGGCAGCCAATCGAGTGGATCCTGAATGAATAACTTGCTTTGGGCAACTCGCGCTCACTGCGCTCCCATCTGAAGAAGTGCCGAAGAGGGGATCCCTCAGCCATTACTCAGATGTAGCCGGCCTCTGCCAAGAGATAAAAATGCCTGCTGGCCTAGGTCTGATGGCATCCAGCTTCACACCGCTCTGGCTGTCTTTTCGACCGATTTGCGCAAGGCAATCACCATCTCAGCGGCGGTTTTTTGGAAAGTCGAGCCTGTTTTCTGGCTGTGATCAGAGTTTGGGGCAGCCGACGAGTGGGGATGAGGCTGTAGAAAGCGGTGAGTCGGATCTACACCGCGGTACTACCCCCAAGGCGATCTTTTGTCAGCTCCATCCACAAAAGCCCCAGCACTCTTCAGGGCTTGAGTTCTTTTTGCCCCCATCACCTTTTGGCAAGGGCAGGAACACCTCTTGAGGGAGACGAGGTTTTTCCTTCGGAGCTGCCGGCTCAAGGAACAAGAGAAAAACCTGTCTTCAAAAAAGCCTCCGACTTTCGGTTGCAGGGGTACACCATAAGGCTATGATCTTAGGGGAAGGATGTAGGACATTAAAAAATGTCAGATATACCACCACAACCTTTAACCGGGAAGGCTCTGCTCCAGAAGGTCGAAGCGTTGGGGCATCTTCCACGCCGAGAAACGGCAAAGCGATGTGGCTATGTAACCATGACCAAGACCAACAAGCCTCGCGTCAACTTGAATGAGTTCTATGACGCGGTGCTGGCAGCAAAAGGTCTGAGCCTCAGCCCAAGTTCCAGCCGGGACAAGCGCGGTCGTGAGCCAACCTTTCGGGTCAGCGTTCACAAAAATGGGCAGTTGATCATTGGGTCGGCCTACACCGAAAAAATGAATCTCAAGCCTGGGGATGAGTTTGAGATTCAGCTGGGTTACAAGCACATTCACCTCAAGCAAGTGCTAAACGGCCAGGTGGTGGAGGAGTCAACCCCAAGTAAAGAAGCTTCCCCCAAAGCGACTCGCGGTCGCCGAAAAAAAACTGCTGGGGCTTGAACCTCTCCTGGGGTTGAGGAGAAGGGATCCAGTTGACGAACTGTCACTGTGTGGCTTTCTTCCCGCTTTGCCCTCTTTAAGATGGGATCCAAAGCCTAGGTTCACCCTCTTTCTGACCCTAGATAAGGATCCCTATGCAACAGAAGGTTCAGCCACCCCTCAAGTTTTTGCCGCCGCGATTGACGCCTTGGGTCGTTCATTTCGCTCAAGCAGGCTTGCCCCTTTGGTTGCGATGGACCAAAGGGATCCCTCGCGTTGAAGTAGAGGGGGGAGAGCGTTTGGCTCAGCTTTATCAGCAGTTTGAGGCGGGCAAGATTCGCCTGTTGGTGGCGTTTCGACACCCGACCCTGGATGATCCCCCCTGCTTGATGTACTTGTTCGCCCATCTCCTGCCGCAGGTGGCCCAACGCCAGGGGATCCGCTTTCGGGGCCGACCCCACGTTTTGTTTGTTTATGACCGCGGCCTACCTCTGTGGCTGGGATCCGTTGCCCGTTGGGGCTTGCCGCGCTTGGGCGGGATCCCGATTTTGCGAGGCCGTCTGGATCGGGCAGGGCTAAAAAGTTCTCGTGAGCAGTTTGTATCGGGCCGATATCCGCTGGCGGTAGCTCCAGAAGGGACGATCAACGGTATGAGCAGTCTTCTCAACCCGTTGGAGCCGGGGGTAGCCCAGATGAGCTTTTGGGCGGTGGAGGATCTGCACAAGGCGGGACGGCCAGAGCAGGTGCTGATCTTGCCGGTAGGCCTTCGCTATTCCTACCTGCGGGATCCCAGTGCCGCTCTGAATAGATTGCTCAGCCGCATGGAGGCCGATTGCAAGCTGCCACCCCCGCGCTCAACCCATGCCAGTCAGGCCTTTTTGCTGGCCCGTATTCTTCGCTTGGGAGAACACCTGCTGCAAGTCGTGCAGACCTTCTATGAGCGCTTTTATGCCCCTGCCCTTCCTGCTGCAGATAGAGCCCAGGTTAAAGAGGGGGACCTGTTGGCGCGTCTTCAAAGCTTATCGGATCTGGCCCTGCGGGTGGCCGAGCAACATTTCGGCCTAGAGCCCCAGGGAGACTTAATCGAGCGGCGGCACCGCATCGAACAGGCGGGCTGGGCCTGGATCTACCGCGAAGATATTGCCGATATTGCTGGTCTCTCGGCTCTGGAGAGGGGGCTGGCCAATCGAGTGGCTGCTGAGGCCAGTTTTCACCTCTGGCACATGCGCTTGGCGGAAACCTTGATGGTGTTTGCGGTGCGCCCCATGCCCGAGCAGCCCAGTCTAAGTCTAGACGAGTTGGCGGAAACCGCCCTGCGCCTCTGGAGCCTGTTGGCCTGGATCAAAGGAGAAAATCCTGTTGGAACTGCTCCCCCCCGCTTGGGACCCCGCCTGGCCCGTTTCAGCATTGGGGATCCCCTCTCGGTTTCCGAACGCTGGCCCGCCTACCAGGCCAACCGCCGACAAGCCGTACAAGCCCTCACCCAAGATTTACAAGCAGAAATGGAGCGGCTTATCAAAGGGATCCCGTGCTCCCCTGCGGTCCTCCCTGCTGTCTGACATGCCTAGTCGGCTCAGGGGCAAAAAGTGTAACAATTCCTGAGACATCTTGTGAGATATTTCGTGAAAGTAAAACGAACTTTTGCATTATCTGACAAGCAGGTGAAGGAAAGGGGAAGTTTCTGGCTCTTGGGGTAGAAAGGGGGCAGAAAGGAAGTGAGGCTCGTTGGCTTGGTCTATGTCTGATGAGCTGCTCCGCGCCATTCGCAGACGCGACCTGGAGGCCGCCACTTCAGCCGTGCAGCATTTGCGTTCTCGCCATTTAAGTGAAGCTGTGATCACCTCGATGGTGATGGTGGCCGTGGAGCGGTTGGCATGGGATGAAGGCGACCGGGCCGCCGCCAGTTGGTTACTGCGTCGCTGCTCCAGACGACGGCGCTGAAGGGATCCCCACTGGCCCAGAGGTCATTGCGATACTTCCCCTTTCCCTGGATCCGAGGGGCTTCCCGTGTCAACCTGCCCACAAAGCCCTATCCGCAGAGGGATTAGCTTTCTTCCTTGCCCTTGTTCGGATCGTCGGGATGCTGTCGGTCTTCATCAAGGAACATAAGCCTCTGGCGAACAGCCAATCGGTACTCGGAGGTGCGCCGAGAGAGAGAAGTCCACGCTCCTGCGCTGCCCAATTTAGACTTCTGATATAGCAAGGACGCGCTGGGAGCGAAGCCAACGGTTTGGGCATCCCCAATGGCAGCCAGATCGGCGCTTAAGAAGACAAACTGCCAGCTCTCCTTCTCGGTTTTTTCCTTGATCATCTTCTCAATTTGCTCTTTGCGGAACTCGCGACTGGCATTCTCTTGCCCATCGGTTACCACAACCATCACAACCTTGGCCGGGCGATCTGCCTCGCTGAGTTCGCTGAGGCTCTTTTCTAGGTCGATGATGCCGCGCCCCATGGCATCCAGCAAGGGAGTAGAAGCTCGCGGCACGTAGGTCTCGCGGGTCAGCTCAGGGACCTCGGCAATTGGCTTGAAGCGGTGAATGACTTCATAGGGATCCTGGGAGTCGAACTGAACCAAGGTAAGGGTGGCACTTCCTCTACGGCATTCTCTTTGCCTATGACTCGGATCAGATTGAAGCGGCTGCCGAGCCCACCCTTGCCGAGATCGCCAAGCTGATGCGCGAGCGCACCGACCTCAGCATCCTCGTGGTCGGTCATACCGATGCAACCGGTAGCTTCGACTACAACCTAGGTCTCTCGCGGCGCCGGGCCGAGGCGGTTGTCAACCGGTTGGTTCAGCTGGGTATCGAGCAACGTCGACTCTATCCGGTTGGTGTGGGGTTCTCTGCTCCTGTGGCCAGCAACACCACTGAGGAAGGCCGGGCGAAGAATCGCCGCGTGGAGTTGGTGGATCTGGCGGGTGGCAGAATCCCCTAGGGGAGAGTTTCTGAGTTTTGGCTCAGGGCAAGCATCGCCGAAAGTCTGGACACTGCGGCTGCGGCGAACTAGTTTAGAGGCAACTCTTTACTTCTAAGCTATTTCAAGGGGTGGGATCCATGCTTAGGCCCAGTCTTCTGTTCTCCGGCTCGGCGCTGTTGGGTTTGCTGTCCTTGCCGTTTTTGATCGGCGAAGGTGGCTGGTTGACCTCATCTCGTAAGAGCCAGAGTCCTGTCACTGAGGTTTCTCTACAAGCTTGGGAGCACTCCCTGCCCTCATCCCAGACCTTGTTTGAAGATGAAGCAGGTTCTGGATCTTGGCTCAGGCGGCAAGCCCAACTGCAAGAACGGGTACAACAGCTTGAGCAGCGCTCTCTCGCTCACCAGCAGCAGGTCTATCAATGGCTTGCGCAACAGGCAGATCCCCAGCCCGCCGGGGTTGTTGGCCGTTCCAACCCAAGCCTTGCCGTGCCGGCACGGCCTCGGCGTCAGGATCCCACTCTCTCTCAATCCTCTGCTCCGGCGGATCTTCCCAATGAGCTGGCGCGGCTAACCCAGTCCATCCAACAGGAGCCGGGAAATGCGCAACTTTATCTGCAACGGGCGCAATACTTCTGGCGGGAGTCTCAAGAAGATCCTGCTGCTTTACCGCAGCCTGAGCATGCTTCTGCCATTGCTCGCTTGATGCGCTCTGCTCTGCGGGATCTGGATATTGCCATTGCTTTGGATCCCTACCTGGCTGAAGCCTATTTGCTCAAGGCCAAAATCCAACACGAGCGTTTGCAAGAACCTGAGCAGGCTCTGGCGACCTTGTCTCCTCTGGATCGGATTGCCTATCACAACCCGCAATTGCACTTGATCCGCTCCCGCATTTGGGCCGAACAAGGCCATCTGGAATCGGCATTTGATGTGTCTCACCTGGCCATTGAGCTGGCCAAGCAAAATCAAAGTGCTGCCGATCTTTTCGAGGCCTATGTCCATCGCGGCCTGATGTGGGCCAGCATCTGCGACTTCAATTTGGCCGTTCAGGATTTCAGCCGGGCTATCGAGGTGCAGCCCCAGCGGGCTGAAGGTTACTACCACCGCGGTATGGCGCGCGCTTACCAGGGAGAGGATAGGGCTGGTGCCGCTTCCGATTTGGGTAGCGCTTTGATGTTGTGGCAGGTTTCGGGCGGGGGATCCCCGGGGCTGCTGGAATATGTAGAAGCGGTGCGGAGGGAACTGTTGCGGTAGCTCAGCTCTGGCGGGGTTTTTGCTGAGGATCTGAAGCGCTGGGTTTGGGGTCTTTGCCCAGGAGCATTTGGCAAGTTCGTCCAAGCCAGGCCAGGATGGTAGAGCCATCTGTTACCTAGGGGGGCTTGAACGCCCCCCTGAAGAGAACCCAGCCAAGTGATGAGCCGAAGACAACTGACCATCTCCGTATCCTCTGTAGCCCTGGTGGTGGCCACAGGGATGCTGTTGTTGCTGCTGTGGCAACTGCGCAGCTTGGTGCTGACGGTGATGATCGCGGTGGTGGTGGCGGCAGCGCTGGCTCCCCTGGTGGATCTGGCCGAGCGATTACGCATCCCCCGCTGGTTGGGGGTGGTAGGGGTGTATCTGAGTTTAATTGCCGGGATTGCCGGCTTGGCTCTGCTCATTGGCCCGACGGTGGTAACTCAGACCCAGCGGTTGCTGACGAGGCTGCCTTTCTATCTGGAGCAGTTGCAACTGTTGGTGGATACCTGGATTGCCGATCTGGCGGGGGTGGATCCGGCGGCGCTGGACTACCTAAACCAGTTGCTCGACCCTCAGTCGTTGATGAGCTGGGCGGTTCGCTCGGGACAACGGGTGCTGGTGCAGTCTTTCGACTTCACCCGTGGTTTGCTGGGCGGTCTGCTGACCATGGTGCTGACCCTCTTCATTTCCGGCTACATGCTGGTGAGCGGCTCTGACTTGGTGCGGGGCTTGGTGGAGTTGTTTCCCTATCCCTGGAATGAGCGGCTTGCTGAGCAGGTACACCCGATGGCTCAGCGCATGGGGGGCTACATTCAGGGGCGGGTGCTGGTCTCTGCCATTTTGGGCGTGATGATCACCGTCTCGCTTCGCTTTCTCGGCCTGTCGGAGTTCGCTCTGGCGCTGGGGGTGATCGCTGGGTTTACCAACCTTATCCCCTTCATTGGGCCGGTACTGGGATCCCTGCCCGCCTTGGTGGTGGCGATTGTGCAGGGGGGCTGGACTTTTTTGTGGGTGCTGATCCTATATGTTGCCGTTCAAAACCTGGAAACTTATGTGTTGGATCCTCTGTTGGTGGGATCCTCGGTGCGGGTGAAGCCCTTGTATCAGTTGCTGGCGGTGCTGGGGGGCACCCAGTTGTTGGGTATTGTTGGGGCGGTGATCGCCCCCCCGTGGGTGGCGGGTATGGCGGTGCTGCTGGAGAACCTCTATCTGAAGCCCAAGCAGGAGGCAGAGGTTCGAGCCAGGCTGTATGCTCGGGCCACCGAGGCTGCCGGTTCTTTGGCTTTGCCGGGGATGGATCCTGCCGACGCGAGCAGCCCAGAGCCATCTTTTTCCTCTCGTCCGAATGACTCGTCAAACGAGCCGGAAGGGTTGCCACAGAAAGAAAGTCTCTCGCCTGCGGATCCTGTAGCCGGAAGAAGTCCCTATTAGCAAGCTTCTCATCTATTCGCCTCTCTCCGCTCTCGGAGAAGGGCTGCTGTGGTTTTGGGTAGGGTGCACATCTCAGCGGTGACGGGCATCGAGGATGAACAGAGCACTGCCTACGACGAACAGGAGGCTGGCTCCTATCCCCAGCAGGGTTTGGACAACCTTGAGATTGAGAAAGGCTGGAGCTGCTGGATCCCACAGAGAGGGGTCACTGCCCAAGGTCATCACCTCGCTCACCGCAAACAGGCCACTCCCCAGCAAAAACAACCAACTGGCCAACTCGTAGCGGTGGCTGCCTCTCATGTCTGCTCCGACTGCAAGTGTTTGTAGGCTTGGGCAGCGGCGGCCATTTCCGCAGCCTTTTTTGAGCGACCTTCACCGCGGCCCCAGCACCGTCCTTGCCCCCAGACTTCCATGGTGAAATGGGGGGGATGTTCCTGGGCGGCCACCAGGCGGTATTCCGGCAGGCTGCCCCAAAGGCGTTGGGTGAGTTCTTGCAGGGCTGCTTTGGGGTTGCGCCGAGTGGGGTCTTGGAACCATTGCTCCACTCGTCGGTGTAAGTAGGGATCCAGCCAGGGATGCAGCCTGGGCAGCGTGTAAATACCCCAACTGAGATAAAAAGCCCCAAGCAGAGCCTCGAAAGCATCCGCCAGCCGCCGACCCCGCCCGGCCAAGTCGTTTTGCGAGCTGGATCCCACCTCGAGGTAGCGATCCAAGCCGTGCAGATCCGCCAGTTCTGCCAGGTAAGCATCGCTGATCAGGTCGGAGCGAATCGCGGTCAGCTCTCCCACCGACAGATGGGGATAGGACTGAAACAAGAATTCTGTGACCAAAATTCGCAGGACAGAATCCCCCAACAACTCCAGCCGATCGTTGTTCCGTCGGCCATCCAGAGAAGGGTGAATCAGAGCCTGATCCAGCAGATCCCAACGCAGTTGTTCCAGCAAAGCCGGATCCCTGAATCCAAGGCGGGCCAGCAAATGCTCCAAGGCACGGCGACGGGGCGGGATCAACTCAACCATACACTCAGGTGCTGACGTTGCCTTAGCGGTCAGAACTGCACAGCTTGCAACCATTTTGACCTGAGCCATCTCACCCAGGCCGGGATCCCCGCTCAGGCGGTAAGCCAGCTATGCTACAGGAGTAGTCTAGGCTTTTCGAGGGAGGATCCCTGCATGCCCATCCGCGCCCATTCCCCCATTCCCACGACTCAGATGGAAGTGACCAGCATTCGGCTGGAACGTGAGCTGAAGCAGCGGCTGAAGGCGCTGGCCGGAAATCGGGGCTACCAGGCCCTCATACGGGAAATTCTTTGGAGTTATGTCCTGCGTCACTGATACATTCACGCTGAACTCTCCTGAACATGGTTCAGGAA
>NZ_JANSIM010000019.1:0-34912 GCF_047502655.1 Synechococcus sp. R5-12
GCCCGCTCCGTACCGCTTAGCGGTCGGAGCCGGGTAGTTTACACGCCCGTCCATTCCAAGCCCCGCTACAGCCATCTGCAAAACTATCCGCTCTCTCCCACCCCCAAGGCAACAACAGGCGGTCAGGGAAAGAGCGGTCTAGCGGGCCTTCAACTGGAACCTGACTGCCGGGAGGAACTCCAAGCGAGCCAGAACGCGAAGACTCTTCAGCAGACTGAAGGATCTAAGTTCAGACCGTTAGAGAACAGCCCCGGCGCACAGCCGGCTGAACCCAACTTGACGACCCTTACAACTACTACTATCTGGCATCCGCAGGAACCTCCCTTACTCAACGACACCCTGAGACTAGCACAAATCTTTTCTTGTTTTCTCGATCAGGGAGTTCATGCGGTGGTTTGTTGGAGCCGTTTGAGAGCTCCAGGCGCTCTGGGTGACCGTGGGCTTCGGATCCCCTGTCCCACAAGAGGGGTGAGGGATGGACTGCTGAGGATAAGGCGACAGCGTAGGATAGAGAGACGCCCTTTAGGTTGCTCGAGTTGCCGTGGACTACAAAAGTACCCTCAACCTGCCCCAAACTCAGTTTCCCATGCGGGCAGAGGCTGCCAAGAGAGAACCCGCCATTCAAGCCTTTTGGCAGGAAGAGCAAATCTACCAGCGCCTTGCCGACCACAATCCTGGGGATCCCTTTGTCCTGCACGATGGACCGCCCTACGCCAATGGCGATATCCACATGGGCACCACCCTCAACAAGATCCTCAAGGATATCGTCAACAAGTACCACATCCTGCAGGGGCGCAAGGTGCGCTACGTGCCCGGCTGGGATTGCCACGGCCTGCCCATCGAACTGAAAGTGTTGCAAAGCCTCACCCCGCAGGAGCGGGAAAACCTCACCCCTCTGCAGCTGCGACAAAAAGCCAAGGAGTACGCCCTGCACTACGTTGATGTGCAGCGGGCCAGTTTTCAGCGCCTGGGGGTATGGGGATCCTGGGATCGGCCCTACCTGACGCTGTCGCCGGAGTACGAAGCCGCACAGATTGAGGTGTTTGGACAAATGGCCCTCAAGGGCTACATCTACCGCGGCCTCAAACCCGTCCACTGGAGCCCCAGCTCCCAGACGGCTCTGGCGGAAGCGGAGCTGGAGTACCCTGACAACCACATCTCCCCCAGCATCTACGTGGCCTTTCCCCTGCAGAGCCTCAGCCCGGCGGCGCAGCCGGTTTTGGAGCCTTTCATGCCGGGCCTGCGGGCAGCCATCTGGACCACCACCCCTTGGACGATCCCGGCCAACCTGGCTCTCTGCTTTAACCCCAAGCTCACCTATGCAGTGGTGGAGTCTCCCCGCTTCGGCCTGCTGTTGATCGCCGCCGATCTGCGGGAGCGGCTGGAGAAGGTTCTGGAGACGCCTCTGGAGATCAAGGCCACCCTGCCGGGATCCGCCCTGGAATACAGTCAAGGACGGCACCCCCTCTTTGACCGCGCCAGCCTCTGCGTGCTGGGGGACTATGTCACCACCGAGTCCGGCACCGGCATTGTGCACACAGCTCCGGGGCATGGGGAAGATGACTTCAAAACCGGCCAAAAGTATGGTCTGCCCATTCTCAGCCCTGTGGACGATCAGGGGAGATTTACCGCCGAGGCCGGATCCCAGTTCGTCGGGTTGGATGTGCTCTCCAAGAAGCCGGAGACCAGCGGCAATGCTGCTGTCATCCAGGCTCTGCAGGCTGCGGGGGCTTTGCTCAAGGAAGAGCCCTACAACCACAAATATCCCTACGACTGGCGCACGAAAGAGCCAACGATTTTCCGGGCCACCGAGCAGTGGTTTGCGTCTGTAGCTGGCTTCCGGGAGCTGGCCCTGCAGGCCATTAAAACCGTGAAATGGATCCCGGCCATCGGGGAGAACCGCATCACTGCTATGGTGTCGGAGCGCTCGGATTGGTGTATTTCCCGCCAGCGGGCTTGGGGTGTGCCCATCCCCGTCTTTTACGACGAAGAAACCGGCGAGGTTCTGCTCACCGCCGAGACCCTCGACCACATCAAGGCCATCTTCGCCCAAGAGGGATCCGACGCCTGGTGGAAGCGCCCGGTGGAGGAGTTGCTGCCGGAGAAGTACCGCCACAATGGCCGCACCTACCGCAAAGGGATGGACACCATGGACGTGTGGTTTGACTCCGGCTCTTCCTGGGCGGCAGTGGCCAAGGCGCAGGGGTTAGGCTACCCGGTGGATCTGTATTTGGAAGGCTCCGACCAACACCGGGGCTGGTTCCAATCCAGTTTGCTCACCTCCGTGGCCGTCAACGGCCATGCCCCCTACAAGGCGGTGCTCACCCATGGGTTTGTGCTGGACGAGAAAGGCCAGAAAATGAGCAAGTCCCTGGGCAATGTCATCGATCCGCTGGTGTTAATCAACGGCGGCAAAGATCCCCAGACGGATCCCGCCTACGGGGCGGATGTGCTGCGCCTGTGGGTCTCCAGTGTGGACTACTCCGGGGATGTGCCGCTGGGTAAGACCATTCTTGGGCAAATGGCGGATGTATATCGCAAAATCCGCAACACAGCTCGCTTTTTGCTGAGCAACCTCTACGATTTCAATCCGGCTCAGGATGCCGTTCCTTTTGAAGCCTTGACGGAGCTAGACCGCTACATTTTGCACCGCCTGCACGAGGTGGGATCCGAGATCGGCGAATCTTTTGCCAGCTATCAGTTCTACCGCTTTTTCCAGGCGATTCAGAACTTTTGTGTGGTGGATCTCTCCAACTTTTACCTGGATATTGCCAAGGATCGCCTCTACATTAGCCATGCCCAAAGTCTACGGCGGCGCCAATGTCAAACGGTGCTCTCCCTGTTGCTGGAGAACTTGGCCAAGGCCATCGCCCCCGTTCTCTCCCACCTGGCCGAAGAGATTTGGAGCCATCTGCCCTATCCCAAGCCCACCCGTTCGGTGTTTGAGGGGGGGTGGATGAAGCTGCCGGAGCACTGGCGGGATCCCCAGTTGGCGGCCATTTGGGAGCAGCTGCGAGAGGTGCGCCAAGAGGTGAACAAGGCTCTGGAGCAAGCCCGTACCGGTCGCGTTAGCGGGACGGAGTCCTTTAAGCCCATCGGCGCTTCCACCGAGGCCAAGGTAATCCTGAAGGTAGCGGATCCCGGCCTGTACTCTCTTTTGCAGGAGCGGGCTGCCGAGTTGCGCTACTTGTTCATCACCTCACAGGTGGAACTGGAGAAGGCCTCAGGTCAAGGCTTGCAGATCTCTGTTTTTCCGGCTGACGGCCAAAAGTGCGTGCGCTGCTGGAACTATTCCACCCGTGTGGGGGAATTTGCCGAACATCCAGAGCTGTGTGAGCGTTGTGTAGCCGCTCTGGCCGGGGAGTTTTGAATTCGGGACCCCGTCCTGCTGGCGGGAAGGGATCCCCCTCTTTGAATTGGCTCTTTCTCCGGACAGGTCTTGTCGGCCTTCTTCGGGATCAAGGGGCAGAGCTGCGGGATGGGATCCCCTCGACATGGGTGTGCAGCACTTTGCCGCACAGGGTTTTCTCCAGCCAGGGAGTCGCTGGCGATCGGGAGTGGAGAGTGGCAACAGAAACCGTCCAAGGGTGGGTGGGATCAAACAGCACCCAGTCGCTGTGGGGGGTGAGGGTGGGCGGATCTAGGTTTAGGCAGCGGGCCGGGTACAGGCTGAGGGCAGACCACAGTTGCAGCGCTGTCAGGGATCCCGTTGCCACCAAATGTTGCCACAGCAGCGGCAGAGCCAGCTCCAGGCCCATCGCCCCCGGCGGGGCATCGGCAAAGGGCAGGGTTTTCTCTTCATGGGTGTAGGGGTGGTGATCCGTCGCGATCCCCAGGCTGCCGGAACGGATCCCGGCGATCAGAGCCTCTCGGTCGCCAGCGCTGGGAAGAGGGGGCAGAAGGCGAAGGTGGGGATCGTAGCGGTGCTCAAAGACGGCCTCTTCGGACAAGATCAGGTGCATCCAAGTGGCGCTGGCGGTAACCGGCAGTCCTTCGGCTTGGGCCTGTTGGATCAGCTCCAGGCTGCGGGCTTGGCTCAGGCGCATAATATGCACAGGCGGAGGGGAAGGAACGCTCCTGATCACCTCCAAGAGACGGGCCAGAGCGGCAGTTTCGGCACTGGCAGGGATCCCTTTCAGCCCCAGGCGCAGCGCCCAGATCCCTTCGTAGAGGCTACCTTGCCCGGCCAAGGTGGGATCCCAGGCCCAGAGCAGCAGGGGTTTATTCTCCAGCCGCAAATACTCCAGAGCCCGCCGCAGCAGAGCCAGGGAGCGCAGCGGCTGAACCTCTGCAAAACCAACTGCTCCCGCTTGCGCCAGTTCTCCCCAGGGGGTTGGGGTTTCTCCCTGGCCACCCACGCTCAGGGCAGCCCAGGGCAGCCAGCGGGGATCCCCCAATTGGCGGGGGTAGCGGTTCAGGTGTTCCGGGCGATCCAGCACCGGAAATAGGCCGCTTCCGGGAAGGGGGGTGGGCAGAAGCCCCACCTGGGTAAAGCCTCCCGCCAAAGCCGCTGCAGCCAAAGAGGTCAGGGTTTCCCGACTGTGGGCCAGAAAGTGCTCCGCACCGCTTACGCGACCGTTGCCAACCCCCTCGCCGCTGTGGGCATACAGATCCAGCAAACCCGGCCCCACCACCCAACCTGAGCCATCGATGGTGGGGATGTCGGCAGGGATCCCTGCTGGCTCGGTGGCCCGTAGGCGACCCTCTTGCAACCACACATCGGTTACTTCATCCCGCTGGCGCAAGGGATCCAATAGGCGCACTCTCTGGAGACACACATCTGGTAAGGACTCCGTCCCGCTAACGCGACCGGTCAGCTTGCGGAGAGGAGAGGATCCCATCTTCACAAAGCTCCGGCAGTGGTGCAGTCCAGGATCTGGCCGGACAGATGGGTGGTGAGGTTCAACACCTTCAAAACCGGGGCACCCTCCTTACCTTCTGGATAGTCGATCACCGTAATGGCGCCATTCCCCTGCTTGAAGATCCAAAAGGCTTGGGGGGAAAGGTCGAACAACTGACAGATGATCGCCTTGTTGATGGCATCGTGGGCAACAACAACCGCCGTGCCCTGAGGAAACTGGGCTGCGGTGATGGCCAAAAGCTCCTGCCAAGCGGAGCGAGTGCGCTCCCACACCTGGTGAAGGTTTTCCCCATTGGGCATCTGCACACTGGCGGGATCCCGTTGCCAGCGCTCCAGCTCGCCGGGGTATTCGGCTTCGACTTCGCTTTGCAGCTTGCCCTCCCAGTCGCCGTGGCAGATCTCTTGCAAGTCGGGCATTGGGCGCAAAATGAGGTTGCTGTGGTTGCTGCAGATGGCATCGGCTGTGGCCCAAGGGCGCTTCAGGGGGCTGGAGAAGGCCAGTTGCAGAGGTTGAGTGGCCAAAAATTCTGCCACCTTGGCTGCCTGTTCCTCCCCGGTGGCATTGAGGGGGATATCCCGCTGCCCTTGAAAACGGCGCTCTCGGTTCCATTGGGTTTCCCCATGCCGCACCAGCAAGATGCGCATCCCCTGCTTGCGCTTGGGCAGGGCTTGGCCGAGGTGAGCGGTGATGTTCAGAGATTCCAGTTGTGGCGGCCCCTGCAGGCCCTCGGGAAAATTGAGAACGCTGATGGCGCAGTTATCCTGCCCGAGGCGGTGATAGTGGTGTGGCCCCAGGCCGATGGCGGTGCTGACCAGGGCGCGATTGATGCCGCTGTGGCCCACGATGAGGATATTGAGGGGCTGCCTTGGGGAGGGATCCGCTCCATGGTTCCAGGGGCCCGAAGCCGATTGCAGATGGAAAGCCAGCATTTCCCAAAACCCCTGCGCCTGCTGCCAGAGATCCCGCACCGGAAAGCGGCCCTCTAGCTCCAGGGTGTCGGGATGGTGCCGCCACAGGTGGTAATCTTCGGGGTATTTCTCCTGCACCTCGGCAAAGGTCAGCCCTTCCCAGGCCGTCAGGTCGATCTCCCGCAGTTGATCGGTAACGTGCAGAGGGATCCCTTCTCGGTCTTTCAAAAGGATGCGAGCTGTCTCGAGGGCGCGAGACAGGGGGCTGCAATAGGCGCAATCCAACGGGATCCCGGCCAGGGCCTCGGCTACACGCTGCGCCTGCACTTCTCCAGTGGGGGTGAGCCGGGAGAGATCGGAGCGGCCTTGGATGCGATTTTCCAGGTTGAAGGTGCTCTCACCATGGCGCACGATCAAGATGCGCAGGGCAGGCTGGTCGCGGTAGCGGGACGGAGTCCTTGCCATCGCTTGCATGGACTTACTCATCGCAGTAGCGGGACGGAGTCCTTAGAACACCTTCTAGAGTACCGCCACTGGGCGGCGCTCGCCTTCGTCAATTCACCGGTTGGGCTGCCGACTGAGGCGTATTTGGGCTGGTCGCCGCCGGTGATGAGGGCATCCTGGGAGAAGGACTACCGTGGCCGTGCTGCGTTCCCGTTGGCAGGGGTTTTGTCGGGAATGGATGCTGGCGACGCTGTTGGCGCAGTTCTTCTTCCGTTTACTGATCCCTCAAGAGATCCCTTGCCACCGCTAGATAGAATCTGAGGGGACAAAACGTGGGATCCCTCTCCCCTAAGCAAGCGCTGCCATGGTTTCTCCACAATTGGCTTGGGATCCCGGATCCCTGACCGAAAGCCCCAACCCGGCCACAGCCGAGATCGACCGTCTCAGCACCTGGGAACTGGTGAAACGGATCAACGCTGAGGATCGGCGGGTGCCGGAAGCGGTGGCTGCTCAGGCGGAGCCGATTGCCCAAGCCATCGATGCCATTGCCGAGCGGATGAGTCGCGGCGGGCGGCTGATCTATATCGGGGCAGGAACCTCAGGTCGCCTGGGGGTACTGGATGCGGCTGAGTGCCCACCCACTTTTGGCACTTCCCCCGCACAGGTGGTGGCTTTGATCGCCGGGGGGGAAAAAGCCCTGACCCAGGCGGTAGAGGGTGCAGAGGACGACGCAGAAGCGGCTGCCCGCGCGCTGGAGGGTCTTCACCTCCAAGCTCAAGATAGTGTTGTGGGAATTGCCGCCAGCGGTCGTACCCCCTATGTGCTGGGTGGGATCCAAGCCGCCAGAAGTATTGGGGCGCTCACGATTGGCCTGGCCTGTAACCACCCTTCCCCGCTAACCGAGCAGGTGGATATTGCTATTGCCCCTTTGGTGGGGCCGGAGGTAATCCTCGGATCCACCCGCATGAAAGCCGGCACAGCCCAAAAGCTGGTGTTGCATACGATCTCCACCGGGGTGATGATCCGCTTGGGCAAGACTTATGGCAACCTGATGGTGGATCTCCAGGCCAGCAATGCCAAGCTCAAGCAGCGGGCGGAGCGAATAGTGGCCCTAGCCTGCGATCTGGATCCCGCCGCGGCTGCCCAATTGCTGCAGGCTTGTGATGGAGAGGTGAAAACCGCGATCCTTGTGGCCTTGCTGGGGTGCTCTGCTCAGGAAGCTCGTCAGCACTTGCAACAGGCCCAGGGCAACATTCGCCAGGTGCTTGATTCCGTTCTGGCGCAGCGGCGGTGACAATAGTTGAATGGCTTGTCCATGAGCGTTTGCGGCTACCTCTACACGCCTTCCCATGCCCCTTTGCCGGAACAGGAGTTGGCCTGGCTCCAGGGGCGAGGGGCCGATCCCATCCTGCACGATTGGGGATCCCGAACTCATTTGGAGGAGCTGTTCCGACGCATCACAGCCGGCTGGGTGCAGGAAGTGCTGCTCTTGCGCCTGTCGGATCTGGGGGATCGGGCGGATGAAATCCACGAGCGGCTGCTGCAACTCCAACACTCCGGGATCCGCCTCAGCTTGGTCACCGAATCCGGTCTGCAAACCCCCACCGAGGCTGCCGATTGGATCCCCCTGCTGGCCGAGATCCCCCATCAGTTGCAAAGCCGCCGCCTCTGCTGCAGCCAAGCCCAAAACCGCCTGGCGGGCAAGCCTCCCCCCGGCCCTGCCCCCTTTGGCTATCGCCGCGAAGGGGAACGTTACGTGCTGGATCGCCGGCAGGCCAGCATCGTTCAGGATTTTTTCCAGCACTTTCTCCTCTACGGATCCCTGCGGCAGGCGGTGCGCTTCTTGGAGGAAAAACACCACAAGCGGATTTCTGTGGCCACCGGACGCAACTGGCTGCTCAACCCGGTGTACCGCGGGGATCTGGCCTATGCCGACGGCACCACCCTGCGGGACACTCACCCGGCCCTTCTCAGCCGCACGGAAGCCGCCCAGATCGATCGCTGGCTCAAACGCAACCAAGGGATCCCTCGCCGCAGCGCCAGTGCTCCCCGCGCTTTGGCCGGCCTGGTTCATTGCTGCGCTTGTGGCAGCCTTCTGCGCATTGTGCAAACCACCCCTCGCAAGGGGAAAAAGAACGGATCCCCCTACCTCTATCTGCGCTGCCAAACCTGTCGCTACAGCCTCCCCTACACCGAAGTCCTGCAAGAGGTGATCCGGCAGGTGTGCGAACAACTGCCCCAACGCGCCCAGACGCTGGATCGACAAGCCCTCACCCAAGTCCGCCAAGAGCTGCAAGCCCAAATCCAGGCCAACGCCGAGCGGCTGCGGCAATTGGAAGAGCTGCAGCAATCTGGACTGATGGACGAGGCCTCCCTGGCCCAGCGTCGCTACCAGTTGCGAGCAGAGACGGCCCGCTTGGCCCAAAAGCTGGAGCAACTCCCCCCCGCCAACCTCACCCAGACCATCCAAACCCTCTCCATCCCGCCCTTCTGGCAAGACCTCAGCGAGACCGAACGGCGTGCCTACCTGCGGGAATTCCTGCGCAGGATCGAGGTGGATTCTGCAGGAGCGGTGCGAGTTACGTTTGCCTTTGATCCCTGAGAGCGAAGGGTTCCCCCCACCTTCCCCCCAGAATTGAGACCATTCTTGATTCTTTCTCAGCCCAGACCTGCCTCAGCGCCAAGCCAAGAGGACGGGATCAGCGCCATGGCATAGCTGAATCCTTCCCGATTTGGGTGAATTGTCATCTGGAATTGTTTTCTTTTGATCACTGATGAAAGTATATCTAAAACTAAAATCGGGAAAAACATCAAAAATCGACTTGAGAAGCCCTGGGAACTTTCTTAGGACCATTTACAAGATCTGGGAACTTCTAGCTTTTTGAGGAATCCACCTTTATCCTTCGCAACAGTTCTCAGGGGGCGGGTTGGCTGCCGATAATGTCCCTTGTCTGCCCCATGGAGGAACGCGCTGTGAAATTGGCGGTTTACGGAAAAGGTGGGATCGGCAAATCCACCACCAGTTGCAACATCTCGGTGGCCTTGGCCAGGCGGGGCAAAAAGGTCTTGCAGATTGGCTGTGATCCCAAGCACGACAGCACCTTCACCCTGACCGGCTTTCTCATCCCCACCATCATCGACACCCTGGAAGCCAAGGGCTATCACCACGAAGACATCTACCCAGAAGATGTGATCTACCGCGGCTACGGCGGCGTGGACTGCGTGGAAGCGGGTGGGCCCCCGGCAGGGGCCGGCTGTGGCGGCTATGTGGTGGGGGAAACCGTCAAACTCCTGAAGGAGCTGAACGCCTTCGATGAGTACGATGTCATCCTCTTCGATGTGTTGGGGGATGTGGTGTGTGGCGGTTTTGCAGCTCCCCTCAACTACGCCGACTACTGCCTGATCGTAACCGACAACGGCTTTGATGCCCTGTTTGCCGCCAATCGGATTGCTGCCTCGGTGCGAGAAAAGGCCAAAACCCGCAAGCTGCGGTTGGCCGGGCTGATCGGCAATCGCACCAGTAAGCGGGATCTGATTGACAAATACGTCTCGGCAGTTCCCATGCCGGTTATCGAGGTGCTTCCCCTCATTGAAGATATTCGCGTCTCGCGGGTCAAGGGCAAAACCCTCTTCGAGATGGCGGAAACCGATCCCAGCCTGGAGCCCGTCTGCCAGTACTACCTGAACATCGCCGATGAGCTGCTGGCCCGCCCGGAAGGGATCGTGCCCCAACCTGCCGAAGATCGGGAGCTGTTTGCTTTGCTCTCCGACTTTTACAACACTCCAGCCCGCCAACTGGCCTTGGTGTAAGGGATCCCCTGCCGGCTTGGGCAGTGTGTCCAAAAATGAAGCCACTGTTTCGGAAGACTGTCGCAAACCTTATCAATTTGTTGTCCGATCCGCTTTCCCCCCCAAGATGGATCCTGTAGGGATCCCGCTTTGGGAAGGAAATGGCACAGGAGTTGGATATGCAAGGACAAGAGCAACCCACCGTCGTGATTACCGGAGCTTCCTCGGGTGTTGGCCTGTACTCAGCTTTGGCCTTGGCCAAGCGCGGCTGGCACGTGGTGATGGCCTGTCGGGATCTGGACAAAGCCTACCGGGCGGCCCAGCAAGTGGGGATCCCCCAGGGCAGCTATACCCTGATGCAGATCGATCTGGCCAGCTTGGCCAGCGTGCGGCGGTTTGTCGAGCAGTTCCGCAACTGGGGCCGTTCCTTGGACGCCTTGGTCTGTAATGCCGCCATCTACATGCCCCTGCTCAAGCAGCCCCTGCGCAGCCCGGAAGGATATGAGCTGACCATGGCCACCAACCATCTGGGGCATTTCTTGCTCTGCCATTTGATGTTGGAGGATCTGAAACGCTCCACCTATCCAGATCGGCGGCTGGTGATCTTGGGCACGGTTACCCACAATCCCAAGGAGCTGGGGGGTAAGATCCCACCCCAACCCCACCTGGGGGATCTGCGGGGGTTTGCCCAGGGCTTCAAGGATCCCATCAGCATGGCCGATGGCGGCAAATTCGATCCGGTGAAAGCCTACAAAGACAGCAAAGTCTGCAATATCCTCACCATGCGCGAGCTGCACCGTCGCTTCCACGAAAGCACTGGCATCACGTTCCTCTCCCTCTATCCGGGGTGTGTAGCCACCACGGCTCTGTTCCGCCATCACTATCCCCTGTTTCAAAAACTTTTCCCCTGGTTTCAAAAAAACATCACGGGCGGATTTGTTTCTCAGGAATTGGCCGGAGAGCGGGTGGCCCAAGTGGTGGCCGATCCCGAGTTTCGTCGGTCGGGATTCTACTGGAGCTGGGGCAACCGGCAACGCAAGAATGCCAAGCCCTTTAACCAAGAAGTCTCTGACGAGGCGGCGGACGATGCCAAGGCCAAATTGCTTTGGGATCTCAGCGAAAAATTGGTGGGTGTGCCCCAGTTGGCGGCCCTTTAGCCCGAAATGTTCCCCTCTTTATATGGTTGTTAGGAGACGAGCATGAATGCTGCTTTGGATAGTGCCAACGCCCTTAACTTCCAGTGCGAAACCGGCAACTACCATACCTTTTGCCCGATTAGCTGTGTAGCCTGGCTTTATCAAAAAATTGAAGACAGCTTCTTTTTGGTCATCGGCACCAAAACCTGTGGCTACTTTCTGCAAAACGCCATGGGGGTGATGATCTTTGCCGAGCCCCGCTATGCCATGGCGGAGCTGGAAGAGGGGGATATCAGCGCCAAGCTCAACGACTATGAGGAGCTGAAGCGGCTGTGCCTGCAAATTCAACGAGATCGCAATCCCAGCGTGATTGTTTGGATCGGCACCTGCACCACCGAGATCATCAAAATGGATCTGGAGGGCCTAGCCCAGAAGCTGGAAGGGGAGATCGGGATCCCGATTGTGGTGGCCCGGGCCAATGGCCTCGACTACGCCTTTACCCAAGGGGAAGATACGGTTTTGGCCTCGATGGCTCAACGCTGCCCAGAGCAGGTGCGGGCAGAGGAGCAGGAAACCCGCGGGGGTCTCCAGGCGCTTTTTTACGGGCTCCGCTCCGGAACAAAGAAAGAGGAGGAAGGCTTCCACAAGCATCCCCCCTTGGTGATCTTCGGCTCGGTGCCCGATCCGGTGGTGACCCAACTCACCCTGGAGCTGAAGAAACACGGGATCCGCGTCTCCGGCTGGTTGCCGGCCAAACGCTATGGGGAGCTGCCGGCCATCGAGCCGGGCACCTATGTGGTGGGGGTGAATCCTTTCCTCAGCCGCACAGCCACCACGCTGGTACGCCGTAAAAAGGCTAAGCTCATCACCGCTCCTTTTCCCATCGGGCCGGATGGCACCCGCGCCTGGATAGAAGCCATTGCCCGCGAATTGGGGATCCCGACGCCAGGCTTGGCAGAGCGGGAAGCGGAAGTGTGGAACCATCCCCAGGTTCGGGATTATCGGGAGCTGCTGCGGGGCAAGAGCGTTTTCTTCATGGGCGATAACCTGCTGGAGATCTCGCTGGCCCGTTTCCTGGTGCGCTGTGGCATGACGGTGCAGGAAATTGGGATCCCTTACATGGACAAACGCTACCAAGCGGCTGAGCTGGCCCTCTTGGAGCGCACCTGCGAAGAGATGGGAGTGCCCAAGCCCACCATCGTAGAAAAGCCGGATAACTACAACCAAATCCAGCGCATCAAGGCCCTGCAGCCGGATCTGGTGATCACAGGTATGGCCCACGCCAACCCCCTAGAGGCACGGGGGATAACCACCAAGTGGTCGGTGGAGTTCACCTTCGCCCAGATCCACGGCTTCGGCAACACCCAGGCTCTGCTGGAGCTGGTGACCCGACCGCTGCGGCGCAATGCTGCCCTCAAAGGCTTGGGTTGGGAGCGGCTGGTGCGAGAAGAAGCCCCTATCTAACCTTCCGGCTCCTCATTGTCAAACAGTAGACCGTCTAGGTGATCTGGCAGTTGCTGCCGGTCGATCCAGACCATGCCCGCCAGAATAGCCTCGGCCTCGTTTTGAAAGTAGCCGTAGGCTTTGGCGCCAATCTCCGACTCGCAAGAGCCATCTTGCTGGAGCAGTCGGCAGCGAAAGATAAACCCCTTCTCTGTAGCTTGGGTGGTGATGTTCCAGTTGCGATGGATATGCTCGGCCATAGCAGGGATCCCGGCTCGCGAGGGGGTAATTGTCAACTCAGAGGGTGCTCAACACCTCTCGCGCGGCGGCTAGGGTTTTCTCCACATCGGCCTCTGTGTGGGCCAGGGAGGTGAAGCCGGCCTCAAATTGCGAGGGCGCCAGATATACTCCCCGCTCCAACATGCCGCGATGGAAGCGGGCAAATTTCTGCAGATCGGAAGTCTTGGCCTCTTCGTAGTTGCGCACCGGGCCGGCAGTAAAAAAGAAGCCAAACATGCCGGGCAGATAGCCCCCGCACATCTCATGCCCCGTTTCCCGCGCGATCTGCAATAGCCCTGTTGCCAACTTCTCGGTAATCCGCTCCAGGTACTCGTAGGTGCCCGGACGACGCAAAATATCCAGCGTCTGGATCCCTGCTGTCATGGCCAGGGGGTTGCCGGAAAGAGTCCCTGCCTGATACATCGGCCCCGCTGGAGCCACCATTTCCATAATTTCTCGCCGACCGCCGTAGGCCCCCACCGGCAGGCCGCCGCCGATGACCTTGCCCAGGGTCGTTAAATCGGGGATGACCCCAAACTTGGCCTGTACACCGCCATAGCTGATGCGAAAGCCGGTCATCACCTCGTCAAATACCAGCAGGGCCCCGTACTTTTGGGTGAGATCTCGCAAGCCTTCCAAGAAGCCCGGCTGGGGGGGAATAAAGCCGGCATTGCCCACCACCGGCTCTAGGATGACTCCGGCAATGGAGTCGGGGTGCTGTTCAAACAGGGCCTTGACTGCCTCCAGGTCGTTGTAGGGAGCCGTCAGCGTAGCGCTGGTAGCTGCCTTGGGCACCCCCGGCGAGTCTGGCAAGCCCAGCGTGGCCACCCCCGAACCGGCTTTCACCAAAAACATGTCCGCATGGCCGTGGTAGCAGCCCTCAAACTTGATCACCTTTTCCCGACCGGTATAGGCCCGCATCAAGCGCAGCACCGCCATGCAAGCTTCAGTGCCGGAATTGACAAAGCGCACCATCTCCACACTGGGCACCGCCTCAATGACCCGCTCCGCCAGCTCATTTTCCAGAACGCAAGGGGCGCCGAAGCTGGTGCCTTTCTCCAAAGCTCGGCGCAGAGCCTCAATGACCTCGGGGTGAGCGTGGCCAACAATCGCCGGCCCCCAACTGCCGATGTAGTCGATGTATTGGTTGCCGTCCACATCCCAGGCGTAGGCCCCTGAGACACGGTCGAACACTACGGGATCCCCGCCCACCGACTTGAAGGCCCGTACCGGAGAACTCACTCCCCCCGGCATGAGGCTTTGTGCCCGGGCAAAAACCTGCTTGGAGCGGGTGGTGTTAAACGAGGTGGAGTGGAGAGTGCTGGTCATAGAGCATAAGGAGCTTTCAACGCATTACCAAGGCTAGCAAGCAAGGGAGCTTTCTGGTGAGCCCTTTTACCGACCATGAAACTACAAACCCATCCCTGCCAGTGTGTCGATCACCTGCTCCAGGATCAGGGTGAGGTTGGGATGGGAGGTCTCGAACAGGCCCAGCGCCTCTCCAATGCGATCTCTATGCCCTTGGCTCTGTTTGCTCTCGGTTCGGGATCCCAGCTCGGCCAGCACCGCCTCCACTTCCTGGCGAATGGCGGCAATTTGCTGTCGCTGCTTTTCATCCAAGCCAGGGGTTTTTTGCAGCTCAACATCCAGATCGTGCAGCAGTTGTCGCAGTTTCGATTCGGCCATTCTGTAAAGAGACCTTAACGACTTGAGAACCGATTGAGTTTTGACCACCCTGCCTCAATCATACGGTCTGATGGGTTGAAGCAGGGATCTCTTTGTCCAAGGTCTGAGGGCGGGTGAGGCGACGAAGGTGAACTTTGACCGCCGGGGATCCCAGCATTGGAGCAACCTTTGTAGGATGGGCAGTAGAGTCTATCCCCATGTCTGAGCTGGCATTGGCCCTAGTAGGGGCGGCGGTTGCTGCTGCCCTTTTCGTTGGGATTTTCGTCTGGGAACAAAGACGCAGCCAAGAATTGCTGCAGCGGTGGGCGGCAAAGCAGGGCTACTCCCTGTTGAGCCAGGAGGCACGGTACTGGCGGCTGGGGCCTTTTTCCGGGAGCACTTCCAAGTATCAACGGGTATTCCGTGTGCGGATACGGGATCCGTGGGGGCAAGAACGCACCGGCTGGGTGAGGTTAGGGAACTGGTGGCTGGGGCTTTTGTCGGATCAGGTAGAGGAGCGGTGGGAGTAGGCTGGGATTGAACCACAGAAGGGGAAAGCAATGAACGGGATCAAGGGGTGGAAAAAGCTGAAGGGGGTGGCGTGGCTGGGCCTGGTACTGGCGGTGGCACTGTTGGGTTGGAACATAATCGCCGGAGGTGGAGCGATGGCCAGTCCCGCTGAGGGATCCCGAATGTTGACGGTTACAGGGCAGGGATCGGTCTCCGTAGAGAACTCCATTGCCCTCATTCGCTTGGGGGTGGTGATCCAGGGGGAGACGGCGCAATCGGTACAACAACAGGTGGCAGAACGCTCAGAGCGGCTGGTCAATCGCCTCAAGGAGCTGCAAGTAGGCGCTCTACAAACCACCGGCATTTCCCTCTACCCGCAATACGACTATCGGGATGGCCAACCTCGCCTAACGGGTGTGCAGGGGCAAAACAGTCTGCAATTCGAGGTGCCCGTGGCCAGAGCCGGGCAAGTGCTGGACGAAGCTGTGGCCGCCGGAGCCACCCAGGTGGAATCGGTCAGTTTCCGGGCCGATGAAGCCACCCTGTTGGAAGCGCGCAGCCGCGCCCTAACCCAAGCCGTGAAAGATGCCCAACGTCAAGCCCAGGATGTGCTGGGGGTCTTGAACCTGAGCATCCGTTCCGTCGAGCGCATCCAGATTCAGAGCGATGGCTACATGATCCCGCCGCCGATCCCCTTTGCCCGCGCCGACTATGCCCGTCTAGAAACGGCATCCACACCGGTGGAGGGGGGACAGCAAACCGTGCGCGCCCAAGTCACCCTCGAGCTCCGTTACTGAGCCTCTGCTCTGTTGCCTGGAATGATTCACAAATGTTCACCGCATGGATTTCAGCTCTCCCGCCAAAGGGCTTCTGGTCAGAGCAAGCCTTGGGCAGCAACAGACAGCGGCTCTGGACGAGCGAAGTCTCAGTGATTCAAGAGTGATTCAATCCATCTAACCAACTCGGCAAAGTGGAAGCGGCTGCTGTTCGCTACCGCATCAGAATAACGATGGAGATACCACATTCATTAGAATAGCGATGGAAAGTTGCGGGTAGTTTGCTTTCCCGCGCCACCCTGCCTCAGTTTGTCTATGGATCCCAGCCCGGAGAGCGTTGGTGCAACTCCTCTGCCCGAGAAGGGGAAATCCGGCTCTGGCAGAAGTCAAGACGGCAGTCTGCAAGCCCGTGTACTGATTGTGGATGATAGCTACATGGTGGCAGAAATGCTGTCCAACTTTTTGGGCAAGCAGGGCTGCAGTATTTCTTATGCTTTGGATGGCCTCTCCGCGCTGGAGCAAATTCGCCGCCAACCCCCAGATCTGATCATTGCCGATTGGGTCATGCCCTCCCTGAACGGCCTAGACCTGTGCCGTCAACTGCGGCAACTGCCGGAATATGCTTGGGTGTACTACATCATTATGACTGCCCGCGAGGGCAACGATAGCATGGAGCGGGCTTTGGAGGCAGGCGCCGATGAGTTTCTTTCCAAACCCTTTCAGGCTGCAGAGTTGCTGACGCGGGTGCGGGCAGGGCTGCGCATTGTAGAAAGTCGCCGCCAGCAATATCTGCTCAAAACTGGGCAAAAATCTCCTCCCTCTCCCCCCAAGTCGATTGGTTTGGAGGTGGGTAGCCGTCAGGATTTGGTGGCTCGTTTGCCGCTGCGGGTGGCCCAGGCCCGTGCCCAATCGGAACCCCTCAGCTTGTTTGTGCTGCGCTTGGCCAACCTCGGTTCTCTGGCACAAGGGCTGGATGCTGACGGTCGGGGTGCTCTTCTCAAGCTGTTTAGAGGGCGCCTGGCCAATAACCTGCGCGATGGAGACGACCTGTTTTGCTACGACGAGGGGCAGTTTATCATTCTGCTGCCGGGGAGCACCTTGGCTGCTGCGCAAATTGCTGCCGAACGCTGCTGCCAGCGAATGATTCAGGATCCCTTTGTGGTGAATGGACGGGCGCTGCCGGTACAGCTCCAGTTTGGAGCGGCCAGCCTCATGGACAGCGATGATCCCAAGGGGGTGGCTCTGTTGCGTCGGGCTGCCCAGGCTATGCGAGATAGCAGGAATGTGCACAGCTCGGTGGTGACTGCTCCCCATCCCATCCCAGTTTCCGACCGCGTCAGCGGAACGGAGTCCTCAGAGCTGCTGAAACGCCTGCAGCGTCTGGAAAAAGAAAACGCCGAACTGCGCCGAGAGCTGGAAACTCGCCTCAGGCAGATTGAGGATCTCCGCCAACACCATCAAGAGCTGAGTCTAAAGATGCAGGCTCCTGCACCGGAGTCAACCACAGCGGGATCCCTGGCCCGCAGACCCTTGCGCTTGCGGCGGCGAAAACTCCGGCAGCTTTGTCTGAAGCGTCAACTGAGCCGTAGAAGACCGCGCCTGGCCTTGGGGCGGCTGAGCAGGTAGTGATGGGCTGAGCGAACGGGAGAGACGGAAGGGAGGTGCAAAAGGCTATGATGGGCATTCTTCAGGGTCAAGTGGCCGGATCTGGGAGCTGGAGACCGGCAGGAAGATGGTTCCTGAACAACATTGAGCTAGTCTTGACAGCGGTGGGAATAGGGGTAATCCTGCTGAGTGGTTTTGTGGCCAGCCGCAGCGCTTTTAAGGACTCGGTCCCGCTGACGCGAACGGTGGAGATGGCAACGGCGGTCAGCGCCACTTTGGTGGGGGTTATCCACGGGATCCTCTTTTGGCTGTTGCGACGGCGGCAGAGACAGGTGAGGCGGGAGGCAATCGGGCAAATTCGGGAAATGCTAGAAGATTTGGGCAAAAACCGCCTGCAAACCATCAAGATGAGCTTATACATGGTGCAGATCCATCAACCGGAGCAGGAAGAGCGAACCCGAAAAAGCTTTGACCGCGTTTACCAGATCCTGGCGGAGATGAGCACCTTGATCGACCACATTTCGGAAGAATCTCTGGCCGGCTGGCGCCATCGCTACCGGCAGACTCTGCAGCGGGTTGAGTCGGAGTCTCAGTAGTTTTTAAATCGTCTTTAAATCTTGAGTGGCTTAAGGGATCCCTTGAGGAGTTGGCTGAGCCGGTGGACGGTCGGATTTCGGGAAGCACCCAATTGCTCGGTCTAATCGGGGATCCGGTGGCCCACAGCTTATCCCCGGCCATGCACAATGCTGCTTTGGCAGCTATGGGGGAAAACTATTGCTATGTGCCGTTTCCGGTGGCTCCAAAACACTTGGCGGCGGCGGTGGCAGGGCTGGCGGCCATTGGGGTGCGGGGGTTTAATGTGACGATTCCTCACAAACAGGCCATTCTCCCTTTGCTCGATCAGATTGAATCGCGGGCAGCAGCGGTGGGGGCGGTGAATACGGTTTACCCCTTGCCAGAGGGCGGGTGGGCGGGCACCAATACCGATATCGATGGCTTTGTGCAGCCTTTGCTGGGTCTGGAAAAAGGGATCCCTACTCTCATTCTGGGATCCGGGGGGGCAGCGCGGGCGGCCATCCAAGGCTGTTTGGAGTTGGGGCTGGGGCCGGTGCGGGTGGCGGGGCGATCCCCCAACCCATTGCTGGCCTTGCGACAGACTTGGCCTCAGGTGGAGACGGTGAACTGGGCGGAGTTGAATTGCTACCTGTCTCAGACGCGGCTTTTGGTCAACACCACCCCCGTGGGCATGCACAAGCCGGGATCCCCTGGCGGTCAGGAGCTCTCTCCCCTGAGCCGGGAGCAACTGGGCTTGCTGTCTCCAGGTGCCATCGTCTACGACCTGATCTATGTGCCGGATCCCACTCCTCTGCTGCGGATGGCCGCCGAGTTGGGACATACCCCCATCAGTGGACTAGAGATGCTGGTTCAGCAGGGGGCCAAGGCTCTATCGCTTTGGCTGGGAGGCAAGCCTGTGCCAGTAGAGGTGATGCGGCAGGCAGCTCAACACCAGTTGGCCCAGGTTTAGGGTCACTCCAGGCCAGTTGGAAGCCCTCTCTCAAGGTGTAATGAGATAACAACAACTACCGGGCTAGCAATCCAAGGTTGTTTCCCGCTCCCAGGGCGTGATCTGACGGTTGTATTCCTGCCACTGTTGGCGTTTGAGCTTGAGGTAGGCATTTACAAAGGGATCCCCCAGCCTGCTGCGGAACAGGGTGTTTTGGTCTAAATGGTTGAGGGCTTCGACCAGAGAGCCGGGCAACGTTGGGGCATTGGGGAGGGGATCCGTGTAGGCGTTGTTGTCGCAGCGAGGGCCAGGATCCCGTTGGTGTTGGATCCCGTCCAGACCGGCGGCAATGAGACCAGCAGCCAAAAGATAGGGATTGGCGGCAGCATCGGCCAAACGCAGTTCAAACCGCCCGGCATCCGGGATCCGAATGGCGTGGGTGCGATTATTGCCGCTGTAGCTGATCGTGTTGGGAGACCAGGTGGCCCCAGAGAGGGTGACAGGGGCATTGAGGCGACGATAAGAATTGACCGTTGGGTTGGTGAGGGCACACAAAGCAGGCGCATGGTGCAGCACCCCGCCGATGAAGTGATAGGCCAGTTGAGAAAGCCCCAATTCCCCTTGGGGATCGGCGAATAGGTTTTGCTCCCCCTGCCAAAGAGAAATATGGGTGTGGCAGCCGTTGCCTGTCAGATGAGCAAAGGGTTTGGGCATGAAGGTAGCTCGATAGCCATGCTCTTCGGCAATGCTTTTCACCATGTATTTGAAAAAGGCGTGGCGATCAGCCGTAACTAGGGCATCGTCAAACCGCCAGTTCATTTCAAATTGGCCGTTGGCATCTTCGTGATCGTTTTGATAGGGATCCCAGCCCAGCTTCTGCATGCCATCGCAGATGTCTCGGATCACCGAAAAACGCCGCATCAAACTTTGCTGGTCATAGCAGGGCTTGGCCTGCCGATCCCGCTCATCGGAAATGGCCCACTCTTCTGGCGACAGAAGCATGAACTCGCATTCGATCCCCGTCTTGACTTGAAAGCCCATGGCTTCTGCTTGGGACAACACCTTCTTCAATACCCAGCGGGGGGTTTGTGGCAAGGGATCCCCGTTGACCTGAATTAGATCGGCAGGCATCCAGGCCACTTCCGGCTGCCAGGGCAGTTGAAACAAGCGCTCGCGCTCCGGCTGGGCAAACACATCGGGGTCTGCAGGCGTCAAGTCCAACCAGGCAGCAAACCCGGCAAATCCAGCCTGACCCTCTGCCATGAAGTCGATAGCTGAGGCAGGCACCAGCTTGGCCCGTTGGATCCCAAGCAGGTCGGTAAAAGAGAGCAGAAAGTAGTTGATCCCTTGGGCGCGGGCAATTTCAGAAAGCGGCTGTGTCATGTACCCAAGCTAGGTCTTGGCCTCAGGTAGAGGTGTGTCTTTCCGCACAAAAATAGATCTTTATCAAAAGAAACGGCCAGGAAGACAAACACCGCCATTTGTATTCGCCCAGGGTTGCGCAGCAATGGGAAAATTCTCCCCTGGCCAACAATTACCCGTTGATGTTCCTTCCCGCTTTTGAGTCAGCCCAGATGGTTGCCAAGGCGGGGTGGAAGTTGAATGCCAAGAGGGCCAGCAAGCCATCGTTTCGAGCAGTACCTCTGGGCATGAAGGCCGGGGCGTCTGCGCCGTGGCTCCCTCAGTGAAAGTGAATTAGGATGGGAAAGCGTGGTTTTGCCGTGTCGGCCCGCTTATTCTTCTCTTGGGTAGGTCTGGAGCAGCGCAGATGGCAGTTTACGAGGGCAATTTTGTTCAGACGGAGGATCTGCGTCTAGCCATCGTCATCGGTCGGTTTAACGACCTAATCACCGGCAAATTGTTGGAAGGGTGCCAGGACGCGCTGAAGCGGCATGGTGTGGATGTCGGCCCGGAGAGCAAGCAGGTGGACTACTACTGGGTGCCGGGCAGTTTTGAGGTGCCTTTGCTGGCCCACCAACTGGCCCAATCTCGCCGTTATGACGCCATCATCTGCCTGGGGGCAGTGATTCGCGGGCAAACTCCCCACTTCGACTATGTGGCAGCGGAGGTCTCCAAGGGCATTGCGGCGGCAGGATTTCGTACCGGAGTGCCGGTTATTTTCGGGATCATCACCGCCGATACCCTGCAGCAGGCTCTGGAGCGGGCCGGGGTCAAGAGCAACAAAGGTTGGGAATACGCCATGAGTGCCCTGGAGATGGCGACGCTGATGCGCCAAGTTGCCCCCGTGCTCCAAGGCAGCTACGGCCACAGCGGCAACGGGGCCGGATCCCGTCCGTCTCTGCCCGGTGGAGCGGAAGCCCTGCAGTCTACCCTGGACAGCGCTGCCTATTGAGGGCGGGTGAGCCGAGTCAGCACTTCGTTGGAGCGCTGCACAAAGGCCCGCGCGGCTGCTGGATCAAAGCTTTTCTGGGTAATCAAAGCCAGATCGTAGATGTGATTGCAGATGAGGTGAACCAAGTCGGGATCCCGACCCTGATCGGCAAGAGACTGCAGGTTTTGGATAAGGGGATGGGCCGTGTTCAGAACCAGCGTGTGCTCTTCCAGAAACTCCAGCGGCTTCTGCTGGATGACGGCGTTGAGCTCCTGCAGGCGCCGCAGCGTCTCCGGTAGCAAGATCATGGCCGGAACCGACTCTGATTTAAGGGCTTCTGCTTGGATCTGCAACTTGTCTTTGCCCAGGGCTTGTCGGAAGAGATCGACCAACTTTTGGCTGCGGGTTTTTTGCGTGACCGGATCCACAATTTCGGCGGCTTTGTCTTTATCCACCAGCGTTTCATCCAGCTCAGAGTCCACCCGCTTAAATTGGATCCCTTCTTCTTTGTATTCCCGCTCCAAAAAGCTGCTGAAGTGGCTGTCGATCCAGCTATCCAGCATGATCACTTCCAGTCCTTGAGAGCGGTGGAGATCGATGTAGGCACTCTGGGCAGCCTCATCGGTGGCGTAGTAAACTCGCTTGTTTTGCTTGTCGCGGGTGCGCTCCAGGTACGCTTTCAGGGTCACATATTCGGGTTTGTCAGCAGGGGATCCGGCCACTCGGAAAATGAGAATATCCTTAATCTGGGCAAAGAACTTGTCGTTGTTCATCGCCCCAAACTTCATAAAGAGGCTGATGTCGGGCCAGACCTTGACGTATTTTTCGTAATCTTCCCTGTACAGTTCATTGAGACGATCCGCCACCTTTTTGGCAACGTGATCCCCAATGCGTCTTACGGTGCGGTCATTTTGTAAGAAGCTGCGGGAGACGTTGAGGGGAATATCCGGGCTGTCGATGGCCCCCCGCAGAGGTAGGAGAAACTTGGGGATGACTTCCTCACAGTTATCTTGGACAAAGACTTGGTTGCAGAACAGCTTGACTTGACCCTTGGTGGGATCAATATCCGGGCGCAACTTGGGAAAATAGAGGATCCCTTGCACGATGAAGGGATAGTCGGTGTTGATGTGTACCCAGAAGTGGGGATCCTCTTGGAAGGGGTAGAGGTAGCGATAAAACTCTAGGTAATCCTCATCTTTGAGTTCGGAAGGTGAAGTTCTCCACAGGGGCTTTTGCTTGTTGATCACTTCCCCGTTTAACTTGATGGGAACGGGGATGAAATCGCAGTATTTACGAACCAATTCCCGAATGCGGCTTGGCTCCAGGTATTCTTCGTTTTCGGGGGTGATGTAAAGGGTAACGGTGGTGCCGATGCTGGAGCGCTCAGAATCGGAGAGGGTAAAAGTAGTGGTGCCGTCACAAGCCCACTTCACCGGCGTGCTGCCGGGCCGATAGGAGAGGGTGTCGATCTCCACCCGCTGCGACACCATAAAAGAGGAGTAGAATCCTAGACCAAAGTGGCCAATGATTGCTTGCTCTGCGTCTTTGCCCTTGTACTTTTGAATGAACTCTTCAGCGCTGGAAAAAGCCACCTGGTTGATGTATTTTTTCACTTCCTCGGCAGTCATGCCAATGCCGTTATCGGCCACCGCTAAGGTCTTGGCCTCCTTGTTGAGGGCAATCGTAATCTCCGGCTCTGGGAGATCTGCCACTTCGCCGGCAAGGCTGGCCATCTTCAGCTTGGTGATGGCATCAGCAGCATTGGAGATCAGCTCCCGCAAAAAGATCTCTCGATCCGAGTAGAGAGACTGCTTGATGATGGGAAAGATGTTCTCGGTGTGGATGGTGATGGATCCCTGTTCCAGCACGGTCATAGGTGGCTCAGCACTCAAACAAGCTCAGTGCCAATCTACAGAGGTTGAGAAGCCCCCGACAAGCAGGCCCCTTTTCGGAAATCCGCACTCGCAACCGAACCGGCTCTCTAGAGCTGAGCTGCTCCGGGCGGAGCTTGGGCTTGGCCGTTCCCATCAGTGGTGCGGAGCGCTTCATCCAAAGCAAGTTGTTGGGCCCAATCCTGGCCGATCCGAATGGTGACGTCGGAGTTGAGAACGCCGGTGGACTCTACCCGCATCTCTCCTAGGCCGATGGCGGCGCGGATCTGTTTAGCCCCCTCCCGATCCCCGCTCTGGGCGAGGATCTCCGTTTGCTGCAGCACCTGGGTGCTGTCTTCCACAGCAAAAGCATGGACGTATCCTTGTCTCACCAATTCTTGCACCATACGGCGGGCCATCCCCGGCTCTCCGGTTGCGTTTTGCACGGCTATGCGCAGGCGGTGTGGAGGAATGCGGGCTACCTCTGCCTCCAGGCCAAAGTGGGAGACGGCCACCCGTCGGATCCCGGCTGGATCCGGCAGCCAGTAGCTGGTGGAGAATTCTCCCGGCTGACTGAAGCGGCCCGGCAGCAGCACCAGGTCGATGCGATCGCCCCCAGAGGTGAGGACAAACTTGGCCAAGCTCAGAACCTCTTCCCAGGTGAGGTTGGTATCGAGGTTGGTGCGGATAACCTGCAAAATCTTTGGGATCCGCGGCCAGACGGCAGGAGAGAGCAGTTCCCGGCTCAGGGCCCGCAGCAATTCCTGTTGCCGTTGCACCCGACCGATATCCCCCAATCCCAGGTGATCGCGGCGAAAGCGGGCAAAGTGGTGGGCTTGTTCTCCATTGAGGCGTTGCCAGCCGGGCTCCAGGTGGATGAACAACTGCTGGGTGTGATCTGCGTACTGCATCGGTTCCGGCACGTAGATTTCCACGCCGCCCACCGCATCGATCAGCTCTTCCAGAGCGTCGGTATTGAGGCGAATGTAGCGGTCAATCGGGATCCCACCCATCAAGTGGCTGACCACCTGAGCCGTCAGCGCCGGGCCCCCTGCCAAGTTGGCAGCATTGATCTTGGCCACACCAAAGCCAGGCAAGCGCACACGAGTGTCGCGGGGGATGGACAAAACGGTAATCCGCCGCGCCTGGGGATCAAAGCGGGCCAAGAGAATGGTGTCGCTGCGGGTGTGGAAGCGATCTCGCTCTGTGGGCAAGGGCAGGGTGGGATCCGGGTTGTCTGTGCCGAGAATGAGGATATGCAACGAGCGATCCAGAGCCGCAGCCCGTAAGGCATCGGGACGGAAGGCTTCTTGTTCTGCAGGTGTGAGGGAAGTTGGGATCACCTGACGGGGCAACATCACGGCCAAGAGGGCACCGGCAGAACCCGCCAACACAGCCGTGAACCCCAACAACAGCCAGAGGATCCCCTGACGAATGGCCTGCTGACGAGCTGCGCGGACACGGTCAGGACGGGGGGGATAGTGGAAGGAGGGCATCAGGTCAGACCAGGTCTCGCGAGCGCGTACAGGAAAGGGTGTACTGTCTGGGTGGTGTTGCCAACCCCACCAATTCAAGGCCATGTTATCCCATCCTTATTCCTTAGAGTTGTCTAGACCCAACTTCACAGCGGGATCCCTGCAGCCGTTGTTGGGGAAGTCGGAGGCGCACCTTTGGCTGCAGACAGTCCCCCCGTTGGAGAAGTTGCTCCCCCAGCTCGACTTTCTTTCTCCTGAGGAACGTCGGCGGGCAGAGCGTTTACAACTGCCGGCGGATCGGTGCCGCTTTCTGGCCGGTCGTCTTGGGTTGCGGAGCTTGCTCAGCCGCTACAGCGGCATTCCACCCCAGGGGATCCCCCTCGACCACAGTTCTACCGGCAAACCCTACTGGCGGGATCCACCCCTGCCGCTGCAGTTCAACCTCAGCCACTCCCACGAGCGCGTCCTGATCGGCCTGAGATGGCAATACCGCATTGGAGTGGATCTGGAATGGGTTCGACCTGTGCTCCGCTGGCAGCGCATCGCCCAGCGCTACTTTTCGGCTGCCGAGCAAGTCCGTTTGGCCAGCTGTCCAGCTCCAGAGCGAGATGCCCTCTTCTTCCAAATGTGGACACAAAAGGAGGCGCTCCTGAAGGGAACAGGCAGGGGTCTGGCCGGCTCTGCAGCTTTGGGCGAGGACTCCCGCTGGGTGACCTTACCGCTTCAGGTTGCCGGTGGCTACGTCGCTGCGGTAGCCCTTGAAATAAGGAAAGACGGAGAGGAAGCCCCAGCCGTGCGGCTCTACGAGGATGTGGATGGCTAGACAGGGCAGAAGGGAATCAAAACCTCTCCGCCTAGAGATGCTATCTTGAGTTTCCAGGCTACTCGCAGAGGAGTGAGAAGGGAGGAGTGAGAAGGAGAAATCTCTTCTCTTTGCTCTTTTCTCTCTCCTCGTTGCTCTTTTCTCTTTGCTCTTTCCTCTCTCCTCGTTGTTGCAATGTTAAACAGGTTCTGTCATTTCCTGGTGCTGGGAATCTGGCTATCGGCCCTCATGATTGGGATCCCGCATCCGGTATGGGCGCGGGATCTCTCCAGACAAACGCCGCAGGAGAAGGTTATTGAGTTGGGTACTGCCGACAATCAGTTGGTGTTTGCGCCCAAGGAACTGTCTTTTCGCAACGGCAGCCTCTACCGTCTTCGCCTGAGCAACCCCAGCCAACTGAAGCACTATTTCAGCGCCAAGGATTTTGCCGATGCCGTCTGGACCCGCAAGCTGGACGTGGCCGGCGTGGAAATTAAGGGCCAGATCCGAGAACTGGAACTGAAGCCAGGCGCTTCGGTGGAGTGGCAATTTATTCCTCTGAAATCTGGGGTCTATTCTCTGGTTTGCACCATTCCCGGCCATGCAGAAGCAGGTATGGTGGGGCAGATTACCATCGGCGATTGAGATCCTCTTCCTGGGCTACCCGGCCAAAAGGGGATAGAAAAGAGAAAGACGCTGCCAGGCCAATCCATGAAAAACCCGCTCACGCCCAAAGCCCTTCGCGCTGCCGACGCGAACGCGGAACACTGGACTCGGGGATGCCAGGCAGCCCCCCCTCGAAAGAGCAGGCCCCCCCTTTCGGAACGGGTTGCTGGCTATGCCATAGCGCTTCTCTCCCTCACTGCTGTCCACGGGATCCGCTACTACAACGAACCACAACTGACCGTCGGCAGCCGTTCTCCGCAGACGTTTCTTGCCCCTGCTGCGGCGGAGATTGAAGATGTGGAGGCTACCCAGGCCCGACAAGCTGAGGCGCGACGGCGGGTGGTTCAGGCCCTCAAAATCAACAGCACCGCCAACGACAGCATGCGGCAAAATCTGGAGGCTCTCCTGGCTGAGGTGGAGGCCATCCGCCAAGAGGCAGGTTCTCTGCCCTATGTTTCTGTCCAGTTGCTGTCTCTGCCAACGCAGATCTACCTGCGCCAGCTTTCCCCAGAGGAGTGGGAACTCCTTCAGGCTCGCGCCCGACAAGAGGCCATCCGCGGAGCCACCCCATCTCCTTTGGAAGAGCCTTCTTCGGGGCGACCGGAGCAGCTTCCTCCGGAGCAGCGGGCCAAGCAAGAGCTTGTCGAGGTTTGGCAGCGGGTCTGGTTGGACGGATCGGCCACCCAGATGGCGGCGACGGATCCCTATACTCAGCTAATTGCCCAGGTGGAAGCGGCGCAACGGCGCTATCAAGCGGCTTTGCCGGCTCTGGAGCAGCTCACCCCCCCTGTTCCGGCCACCGTTCTCAATTTGGCAGATGCGGATTGGCAGCATTTGCAAACCTTGAGTCGGCGGGTCTTGGAGCGTCTGCAGAAGATAGGGATTGTGGATGGCCTGCCCCGCGAAGTTCGCGCCGAAGGGATCCAAGCCCAACTGGACGATTTGATTTTTCCGGGCAATGCTGCCCAACGACAGGAGTTGCAGGCCCTGGTCTATCAGTGGCTGCAGCAGGTGCTCATTCCCAATGTGGAGGTGGATCCCCAGCGCACCGAGCAGCGCATTCGCGCCGAGCTGGAAAAAGTAGAGCCGGTTCTGATCTCGGTTGCCGAGAACCAGGTGATCGTGCGAGCAGATCAGGTCATCACTCCCGAAATTTTTCTCATCTTGGATCACTTTGGGCTTACCCAGCGCGGGATCAACGTCTGGGGCTTGGTGGGGGTGGCCGGCGTGATGGGCCTGGGCCTGGCTGTCTTTGTGCCTCTGCAGCAACGCTTGCGGCCAGGGTTGCGCCGCCGGGATCGGGTGTTGATCCTCATGGTTTCCCTGACCGCTCCCCTGTTGGCGGCCTTGTTCAAGCTGGAGTTCAGCTCCTTGCCGGCGGTGGGGCTGTTGCTGGGCAGTTTTTACGGGGCAGGGCTGGGCCTGGTGGTGGTGGTGGGCCAGGCGTTGTTTTTGCCCTTGGTCTCCTCTGCCAACCTGCTCACCGTCGTGCCCTTGTTGTCCGGCAGCGTGGTGGCCTCTGCCCTGGCCGGGCGTTCCCGTTCCCGCGAAGAGCTGGCCTTGTTGGGAGGAGGAGCGGCAGCGGTGCAGATGCTGGCCTACGGGGCGGTTAGCTTGGCCACCACCGGTGGCATCGACCTGTTGGCTATGGCTTTGGCGGGGGGAACCAGCCTGGGGTGGAGCATTGTTGCCCTGGGAGCCAGCCCCTACCTGGAGCGCCTGTTTGACTTAGCCACCCCCATTCGTCTGATCGAGTTGAGCAATCCCAATCGCACGCTGCTGCGGCGGCTGGCTGCAGAGGCCCCCGGCACCTTCCAGCACACTCTGCTTGTGGCCACTTTGGCAGAACGGGCTGCCCAGAAGCTGAACCTCAACGTGGAGCTGGTGCGCACCGGCACTCTTTACCACGACATCGGCAAGATGCTGCAGGCCCGCTACTTCATCGAGAACCAGATGGGCAGCCTCAACCCCCACACCCAACTGGACGATCCCTATCGCAGTGCTCAGATTATCAAGGCCCACGTCAGCGATGGCTTGCGCCTGGCCAAGCAATATAATCTGCCTACCGCCGTCCAGGCGTTTATCCCTGAGCACCAGGGGACGATCCTGATTGCCTATTTCTACCATCAAGCCCAGATGAAAGCCGGGGGTCAGCCCGTACCCGAAGAGCCGTTCCGCTACGATGGCCCGATCCCCCAGAGCAAGGAGACGGGGGTGGTGATGATGGCCGATGCCTGTGAAGCCGCCCTGCGCAGCATGACTCTGAGCGATGGCTTCGGCCCCGATGTGGTCGAGCGGGCAAAAGCTGTTGTCCGCAAAATTGCCCAGGCCCGTTGGCAAGATGGCCAGTTGGTTGATAGTGGGCTGACGCTGGAGGATTTGGAGGTGGTGGCGGACGCTTTCGTGGAGGTCTGGCGGGAATCCAACCACGAGCGCATCCCCTACCCCAGTTTCACCCCTGCCCCCTCGCTGCCTGAGACTGCCTCTGCTCAGGCCCAGATCCCGGTGTCGATGAGCCCCTCTACGGGATCCCCTTAGCCAGGTGACCTCTCCCGTTCGCGTCAGTGAGACGGAGTCCTCAGAAGCTAAGTAGGTGGAGAAAGGTCTAGCCCTGCGGCTCATCGATCAGTACGATAGGGGATCGTTCTGTGGACCCAGTATGAACCAAGGCAGTCCTAGGATTTGCAGCCCTAGGCGGAGGATTTTTGTTTTATTGTTTTTGGATGGCCTGCTGAATGCTTCATGGAGCTCCTACTTCCTCTGCCGATCCCAAAGCTTCTGCAGCTCCTTTTCAGATTCCACCTCTGTCTCAGTCCAGCCCTGTCCAACTGTCGCTGGTCATTCCCACCTACAACGAAGCCTCCAGTATCTGCAGCCTGATCCGGCAGTTGTGTGCCCACCTAGACACGATTCTGCCTGGAAGCTATGAGTTGATTGTGGTGGATGACAATAGCCCCGATTACACTGCCAAAGTGGCCCAAGGATTGCAAAAAGAATTCCCTCAACTGCAAGTCATCTGTCGCCACCACGAACGAGGCCTGGCCACTGCCGTGCTGCGGGGATGGCAAGCTGCCCGCGGCGAGGTGTTGGGGGTTATGGATGGGGATTTGCAGCATCCGCCGGAGATTGTCCTCAAATTGTGGCTGCTCATCCAGAAAGGGGCAGATTTGGTGGTGGGCAGCCGCTATGCGGAGTCGGGGGGGGTGAGCCACTGGAGCCTGGGCCGGCGCATTGTCTCCCGCGGGGCCCAATGGATTGGGCTGGTTCTGCTGCCGGGAGTTTTCAGCCGTGTTTCCGATCCGTTGAGCGGACTGTTTCTGGTCAGACGCCAGTCTATTGCCGGGATCCCGCTCAACCCCAAGGGTTACAAGCTGCTGATCGAGGTGCTGGCGCGGGGCCGGGTGAAAACCATTGCTGAAGTCGGCTACATCTTTCAGGAGCGCCAAAACGGGGAGAGCAAAATCCAACTGCAAACTTGTCTCCAATATCTCCACCACCTGATGGTGCTGCGCTTTTCGCTAGGGCAGGTGGGATCCTTTTTGCGCTTCAGCACGGTTGGCCTATCCGGCACCTTGGTGGACATGGCTTTGCTCTATGTTTTGCACGATCCCACCAACTTAGGATGGGATCTCATAACCAGTAAGCTGGTTGCTTCGGAGGTGGCCATTCTCAATAACTTCCTCTGGAACGACCTGTGGACTTTTCGCCATGTGACCCGCTTGCAGCCGGGGCCCTGGAATCGCCTGAAGCGGTTGGCGAAGTTTAACGTTATCTGCTTAATTGGCTTGGTTCTCAACACTTCACTGGTGACCTTGCTGAGCGAGCGCTTGGGCATTCATTATTTGTTGGCCAACTTAATTGCCATCGGTATTGTTGTATTCTGGAACTTCTACCTCAACTCCAAGCTGAGCTGGAGGAGTGCAGAGGTTAAGTCGGACTCTGTGGGTGGCCAGTCTTGAGTATGGCTTTTTCCAGGAAGAGCCAATCCGGAGGTATGGGCACTTCGCTCATTTCCTCACTGTCTGGGCCCCCTTTGGCATCCACCTTCGCTCCTTGTTCCTATGGCTGCGCTAAGTAGAGTTAGGGCGGATCCCCTCTAGGGCGATGATCTCCTGGATCACCGAGCGAACAACGGGAGCAGCCGTCGTCGAGCCGAAGGCATCTTCCCCCTGGGGCTCGTCGATCACCGCCAAGATCACGTAATTGGGGCGAATGGCCGGGAAATAGCCCACAAAACTGGTGATGCGCTTGCCGGGCAAATAGCCCCCCCGTGGCCCGGCTTTCTGGGCAGTGCCGGTTTTGCCGCCGATCTCATACCCCTCGATCTTGGCCGATTGCCCCGTGCCAAAGTCCACCACATCCCGCATTTGGATACGCACTGCCAGCGTGGCTTGCTCGGATAGTACCCGCACCGGCTGCGGCTGCGGGGATCCCCAAACCAAAGTATCCGTATCCTTTTCCACCAAGCCTCGCACCACATGGGGCTGTACTTTCAGTCCGCCATTGGCAATGATGCAGTGCATGGCAGCCAACTGTAGAGGAGTGAGGGCCAGCCCCTGGCCGAAAGCGACAGTGGCCCGCTCCACCGGCACCGTAACAAACTGTCGCAGCGGTTTCAAACGGCTGGCCGGCTCAAAGGGCAAATCCACGCCACTGCGCTCGTTGAACCCCAGCCGCACCAAGGCATTGTAGTACTGGCGGGGATCCAGCTTGCGCATTAGATGTACCATGCCCACATTGCTGGATTGCCGCAGGATATCCGTGACGCTCATCCAGCCATGGGCCCCTCGTTGGTGGTAGTCGTAATTTTGAATGGGCCACTGACCGATGAGAATCCGACCCTCGTCATAGACCCGTTCATCTGCTGTAAAGGCTCCAGCATCCAACCCAATGGCAATGTTGATGGGCTTGAAGGTGGATCCCGGCTCATACAAATCCGTTACCGCCCAGTTGCGAAAAAGACCGGGGTCATACTCAAAGTAGCGGTTGGGGTCATAGGTGGGCTCGCTCACCAGCGCCAGGATTTCCCCTGTCTGGGGCTGGAGGACAATCACCGTGCCCCGCAGGGCTCGAAACCGCTCCAGTTGCACTTTCAGGGCAGCGCGGGCAGCTCTTTGCAGGCGCATATCTAGGGTAAGTTGCAGCACCGTCTCGCCAGATTGCAGCAGCCCTTCCGGCACCTCGGCAGCCAACAGTCGTCCGTAGCCATCGCGAGGAATGGTAACAGGCTGAACAGTACGCTCCAGCAGCTCTTGCCGGGAATATTCCACTCCCGCTTGGCCCTGATGATCCAGATCTACATAGCCTACCACCTCGGCGGCCATCTCTTTTTGGGGGTAAATGCGTTGCCGCTCGCTCACCAGCTCCAGGCCATCCAGATGCAGAGCCTGAATTTGATCCGCCACCTCCTGGGATACCCAGCGCTCCACCCGCACTGCCTGATTGGCCGATAGCCGCTGCGCCAGTTGCTCTACTGGACGCCGCAACAGGGGAGCAAGAGCGGTGGCCATTTCCTCTGGAGTGCGTTTGCCAAAGAGGCGGGGATGGGCCCAGAGAGTATAGACGGGGCGATCTACGGCCAGCAATTCTGCCTGCTGCTTGGCAATAGAATGACGATCCACAATTGAGCGACGAGGAATGAAAGGTCTTAGCTGGGCTCGCTGCTGGGCTTCGGCTCGCTGCTGCAATAGGGGTGCCTGTTGATGTTGCAAATAAACCAGACGTGCTCCTGTTACAAATACGGCGATGATCAAAGCCAGTCCGGTCATGCCGGCGCGAAAGTCAAGCTGGCGGGCCGTCGGGATCCGCTCCCCCAAGAGCCATCCCAGCGCTGTTCCCCACTGCCTAGAGCTTCGCGGTGAAGGGATCCAAGAACCTCTGCGTCGGCGCCGTTGAGCAAGTTGCCGGCCATTTTGCCTTGTCTCCAGAGATTTCGGCACAGGCCGCCCTACCCTAGCCCTAGGTCTGCTTTCCATTGCAATCCTCACATGAGCACCACCGCTAGTTTGGCGCTCATCCCACTGTTATGCCACCCCACAGCTTCTTCCCGGCGCCTCGTGCAGTCAGCCACTCAATTTCCGCTCCTGGTTGGAGAGAGGGGAAGTTGAATACAGCACAGCGAAAACCGGAGGACTTACTGCTTTTCATAATTTTTTAAACGCTTCGTATGCTCGGAAACAGACGACCGGCAGACTAGCAAGCCATAATCTAAACAAATCCAGCTTTCTCGGAGTTAAGTCTATGAAATGCGTGAAGGAGAGCTACAACAAGCGCGTGTACCAAGAGCCTCCCAAGGATTTAAAGGATTTATCTTCTGGGCTACTTGCTGCCTTCATTCCTCTATCTTTCTTGACTGTACTTTGGTTGCACCAAGGCGATCGCCGCTTCACCTGCTTTCGAGTTGACCAGTCTGCGGTTAACTGCGAAGTGTTTTTCCAGCCGCTTCTGCCTTTGCCAAGTACGACTGAACTCTACAAGGACGTGAGAGGGGCTGGAACCAAAACCGAAATCAAAACAGTAAGAGACCAAACTAAACGAACAACCCACTACAAAAAAAAATACTACTATTATGTCACGCTGAAAACTCCTGCAGGAGAAAGGAAAGCCTGGTCAGCTTCCAGTGAGAGGGAGGCTCAGGAACTGGCAAGGCGCGTTCAGTCTTTTGTGAACGGCACAGAGAGTCAGCTCTTAGTAGATAGCGATAAGTTCGACTTAGGAGATTTAGTGATTGCGATCTTGTTTTCCCTCATCTCATTGCTATTTCTTTTGATAGGGGTTTCTGTGCTGATATCGGCTTTGTGGCGCCGCCGCGTGACTTTGGACAGCTCCCTGTACCAAATCCAGGAGGAGTACCTCACTCCTTTTGGATCGCGAGGGCAGAAAACTTATTCCTTCCGAGATGTGCAGCAGGTCACGGTTCGGGCCAGGACAGATTCTGATGGCGATACTAGCTTTTCGGTAGAGGTGACATTGCAATCACAGAAGCCTTTGCTATCCATCTCCAGTGGCGGTGAATCAGAGGCGCGGGCAGAGGCCAAGAAGCTAGGTCAACTTTTGGGGCGTCCGGTCATTTTTTTGCGGGAAACAAAGTCATCGGGAAAGTCATCGGGCATTTTTTTTCGGAAAACAAAGTCATAGTGCTAGAGGGACGTAGCCCCGAGAGGTATTCAAGGTAAGTTAGATCTGTCCATCTGCCCATAGGGATCCCCTCCATTGCCTAGAGCGGTTTGGCTAATCCTGGGGTTGGGCTTGTTCATGCGGGGACTGGTGGCTGCCCTTTTGCCGCCGGGCTTTGACGAAGCCTACTACTACCTCTACACCCGCCATCTGGATTGGAGCTATTTTGACCATCCGCCGCTGGTGGCCTGGACAACGGGCTTGGGGCCTGCCTTGACCGGCCAGGTGTCGGCTTTTTCTATTCGACTGGGATCCCTGCTGCTCTATTCTGGCTCTTCCCTATTCCTCTACTACACCGGAGCGCGCCTTTTCTCTGTTCGGGCGGGACTGATCAGCTTGGCGGCCATCAGCATCGCACCCATCCTTTGGATTGGGTTTGGGGTGCTGACCCTGCCGGATAGTCCGCTGGTCTTTTTTACGGCAGCAACCCTATGGGTGGCCAGCCAGGAGTTTTTCCCGGTGCCTTTGGGGCAGGGGAAATTGGCTGTCTATGGGGCGGCTCGCTATCGGCCAGGGCCTAGGCTAGCGCTCATAGGTCTCTTGGTGGGGCTGGCCTGCTTGGGGAAATACCACGGCTTGGCTTTGGGGTTTGGCCTGGTACTCTTTTGTCTGCTCAGCCCAGTTCATCGCTGTGCCTTGAGGTCGGGCTGGACGGTGCTGGCGGTGCTGGGTTTTGTGCTGGCCTTCAGCCCAGTGCTGATCTGGAACGCCCAGCAGGATTGGGTCTCCTTTCGCTTTCAGGCGGGGCGGGCGGTGCCGGAGGCAGGGTATCAACTGCAAGCGCTGGGGCTGACGATCCTTTCTGAAATCTTTTACCTGTTCCCCAGCTTGGGGATCCCTTTGGGGTGGGCGAGTTTGGCAGGGACGGGTCGGGTGGCCCTGCAGATTCTCCGCGGGATGCGGCTGACGGATGAAGAGCTCAAGCACCTTTTGATCCTGGCCTGTGGATTACCGCTGGCGTTGGCCTTTACCTTGATGGGAGGCTACCGGCCCATCTTGCCCACCTGGCCCATGCCGGGGTTTTGGGTGCTGACGCTGCTGCTGGGATCCTTCTGGGAACGGTGGCCGGGAGCGAAGCGAACCTTAGTGGGGACGGCGGTGATGGTCAGCTTGGTGGTGGGGGTGGGGCTGGCCCATGTGCGCTATGGCCTGCTGCAAGAGCCGGGAGGGATGGGCCTGTGGCCCGTGGAGCAGGATCCCTCTACTCAGCTCATTGAAATTGAGCAGTTGCGGCAGCGCTTTCGGACGGATCCCCGCCTGGCTCAGGCCCTTGAGGAGGCAGAGTTCGTTTTTACCAATGTCTATTTTTTGGGCGGTCAGATCGCCATGGCCCTGGCTCCGCTGACGGACAAGCCTCTGACCTGCCTGGATGCGGATTTGCGGGGCTTTGCCTTTTGGTCGCAGCCGCAGGACTGGCTGGGGCAGGATGGGCTGCTCATCACTTCCAAGCTGTTCCAGCCGAGGGCAGGGATCCCAGCCACCTATGGCGACTACTTTGCCCAAATCGAGCCTGTGGCCGAGGTTCCCCTGGTGCGGGCAGGGGCGGTGGCGCAAACCTTTCAGGTGTACCTGGCTCGACAGATGCGCAAGCCCTATCCCCGCCCTTATTCCCGCCTGCAATAACAGCAGAGCATGCCTCTAACCCCCAAAACCCTGAACTTTGCTGAAT
>NZ_JANSIM010000151.1:0-5614 GCF_047502655.1 Synechococcus sp. R5-12
GACAGTGCTATGCCTCCGGCACCCTACCGGGAACCGCACCGCTGTCCCAGTAGATAGCGAGTCACCTTGGACTCCGTCCCGCTAGCGCGAACGGGCAATGCTGTTCGCCTTTGGCAGCGCACGGCGTTATAGACTGACAATCTCTACCAAGACCAAAGGGCTCTGCACTGCTGACGCGATGGCCAATTCTCTCCCCCCCATTTCCGAGCGCAAACAGGATCACCTGGACATTGTTCTGCAGCAGGATGTGGCTGCCAAAGGGATCCGCACCGGGTTTGAGCGGTTTTTCTTTGAGCATGTGGCGCTGCCGGAGCTGCTGTTGCCGGAGATCGACCTAAGCTGCGAATTCTTGGGAAAACGCCTACAGGCACCCCTGCTCATCAGCAGCATGACGGGGGGAACAGAGGCTGCCCATGAGCTAAACCGACAACTGGCCGCCGCTGCCCAACAGTTGGGTATTGCCATGGGGGTGGGATCCCAGCGGGCAGCCTTGGAACATCCAGAGCTGGCCCGGACTTACCAGGTGCGCCAAGTGGCCCCGAATATTCTGCTGCTGGCCAACCTGGGTGCCGTTCAGCTCAACTACGGCTATGGGTTGGAGCAGGCGCGACGGGCGGTGGAGATGATCGAGGCGGATGCGCTGATTCTGCACCTCAATCCTCTCCAGGAGGCGGTTCAGCCCCAAGGGGATCCCGACTGGCGTGGATTGTATGGCCGCATCGAACGGTTGGTGGCGCAGTTACCGGTGCCGGTGGTGGTGAAGGAAGTGGGCAATGGCCTCAGTGCCAAAGTAGCCCAGCAGCTGGCCGAATGCGGCGTGGCAGCCCTGGATGTGGCGGGGGCGGGCGGCACCAGTTGGAGCGAGGTGGAGGCCCATCGCCAAACAGATGCTCTCAAAAAACGCATTGCCCACAGCTTCAGGGACTGGGGGATCCCAACGGCTTTGTCCCTGCTGGAAATTCGTCGCCTGCTGCCGGACTTACCCCTGGTGGCCAGCGGCGGCATCCGCAATGGCATCGACGCGGCCAAAGCTATCCGTCTGGGAGCCGATGTGGTGGGTATGGCCGCCCCCGCTTTACACGCCGTCTCCCAAGGACAGATGCAGGCAGTGGTGGACACCTTTCGCGCCGTGATCGAGGAGCTGCGCATTGTTGCCTTTTGCACTGGATCGGCCAACTTGGCTCGGCTGCGACAAGCTACCCTGCGGCGGCAGGATACTTGGGATCCCTTGCCCTAAACTCCAAGCACTTGCCAAAAACTGAGGGTCAATACCAGAGCCCCCAGATGATAGGGCCACTGTATGCTTTGTCGAGATGCTTTGTCGAGCTATTTTGCCGGTCAGCACCCAGGAGAGAACCAGAGCCAAGATAGCGTGGATCCCTGGAAAAACCGAATCACCGCCCGGTAAACCTGCCAGAGATAGAAAGAAGGGATCCCGGCTGGGAGAAAGTTGCCCAGGTTACCGGTAGCACCTAACCTGCCTCCATCTGGACGGTCAAGGCAAGTGCAATTGTCGGCTAATCCGCACCATCGGCCCCAGTCCCAGTCCCGTTGGGTTCAAAGCCTGCATCTCAAACAAGGCCAGAATGTGGCGCACTTGCAGCTCTGGGCCCGTAGAATTCACCCCCATCGCCACCACCAAGCCGCAATAGCCACCCGTATCCCGGCAACGCCGCTCCCAGCGCTTGCGAGCCATGGAGTGAACGGGATCATCTTCGGGAAACTCTCCAAACAGGTGCAGATCGCGATTGCCCGTTTGCACAATTTCCAAGTCGTAGCGATCGCCATCGAAGGGATCCACCCCTGTGTTGAAACAAACGCCTTGTGGCCCACCTTCCCCACGCAAATTCTCGATGAGCTGCTTTGCTTTTGATCGAGAGGTGCGCACAATCACCACCGGCAGCCCTTCTCCATTTTTCACCAGCTTGCTTTGGGGGAGGGGATGCCATTGCCCCGTGCGCCGCAGCATTTCCACCGTTGTCCACGGCAAGACCCCCAGACCTATCTGCGCCCCTTCCGGCACCAAATCATCCCGCAGCAGGGTTTGGGCAGGTTCTTCCTCCTCCCCTTCCAGCTGCAGCAGCTCTTCAGCCACGTCCGGCAGAGTGCGCACCTGCACCGAAAGGGTTGCTCCCTTCTCTTGGGGGTTGGGAATGCGGTACCGACCTTGATAGGGTCGAAAGTCATCTTCCAGCTTGCGGTGGTACTGCTTGAAGAAGCGATGCAAGGCTTCCAGGGCCACCGATAAGGCCGCCGCCTCATCCTCCTGCAAAGTCACGCGCAAGCCTTCCAGGGGGTGAATGGTGCCGAAGTTCGGCTCAATTTCCTCAGGATCCAAATCTGCCAAGTCCAGATCCGGCAGTTCGTTAAGTTCAGGATTGCGAGCTTGGAATGTGAGATAGAGACAATCTTGTCTGAGGAAGGCTTCCTCCATCTCTTCGGGAGTATCCGGCTGGCCCGCATCCTGGCGAAACTGTTTAAGAGAGGGCAGCGAGCGATAAAAAAGCACCCCATACTCCATACCCAACCGCCCCATCACCGAGACATAAAGGGTTTGGATGTCCCAGTGATCTAGGTCGATGGCCAAGATTTGGTGATCCTCTAGGTAATCCCAGGGAGCATCTCGCCAGAGGGTAAGGGCTTTGCCGGCCAGCAACTCAACATAGTGTTCCGGCAGAGGGGGAGGGATCCGTTCGTTGGCCTCTTCAAAGCTCTGAAGGATCTCATCGATCAGAGGCAATTCCGGCTGGCATTCCACCTTGATGTCCAGCTGGTGCAGAATGCCGCGCAAGAAAAATTGCACCTCTCGATCCCGCACGATGATCTTCTGGGGGCGAGCAGGTGAGGCAGCATGGGGCCGCTCCATGGCCACAATCAAGGTTCGCACCATCGGCTCAAAGCCAGAACCGGCGGGCACCACCTCCATGGCCCGTACCACGCCCTGAACGCCATCTACCCAAAGAATGCACTCCCCTTCCGTTTGGGATCCCATGGGTGGCGATCCTGAGAGCTTGTGGCGATCCCCTTCCCACACGGAGGGCACCTGGGGCAGCTTTTGCAATCGACGAACCGTAGCGGCTGGGAGACCGGACATAGACATCCAAGAAGAATCAGGAGAACAACCCAATCGGCTGAGTAGGTATGCCAAACTGAGCAAGGATCGGCCTTGGCCTTTTGCCGGTAAGGCCCAGGGCTCCCGCTGAGGCCGATCTAACCACCAGTGTAGAAGCTGAGTTCGGCTTCAGCGAGAGGAGACAGCAGAGCCAAGTTCCATGGCACCAGAAGCTGATGGTCAGATTCGAACTGACGACCGCTCGATTACAAGTCGAGTGCTCTACCAACTGAGCTACACCAGCAATTTCTGCTCACCGATTCTAGCATTTGTCCCCTGCGAACTGGGGCTCGCAGGGAAGGACGCCCAGCCGACTTCACGAGTCAGCTACTGCTGATCCACTGCCGGGCGAGCAATGGGAGCCAGGTAGATCACCAAAGCCCCTGCCAGAAACCCCAAGACGTTGCGCAAGACCGGGATCCAATCCTGAGTACGTGTGACCACCGGGCCGATACCGAAAGCCCCGAACAAAATGAACCACAGGGGAGAAATGAGCAAGGCCCAACGCCAGTTAAACAGCTCCTCCGCATGGCGGGGCTTGCCGGCAAACCCAAGGACAATCCCCCCCAAAATCGAGGTCACCAGCGTCAGGATCCACTGCTCTTGAGGCAGGCCGGGCACCACGCGGCAGCCCCCCTGATGAAAGCAGCGATCCAAGACATCAACGGTCTCTAAGATGGCGCGGTGGGTGCCGTGCTCCCGCACATAGAATTGGTTGCCAAAGCGAGATTGCAGCTCAATCCAAAAGGTACGTGGCAAGATCTCGCGCACAGCATCCCCTACATTAAACGCCAGCAAGTTGCCCCCCCTGGGATCCGCCACCATCAGAACGCTGCGCTCATTCAAGCCCCAGTATTCCTTCACCTGACGACCCGGTGTTTGGTCGAACTGAGTCAGCACCCGCAGCTTCCAGCCGGTGTCTTGCTCTAACTTGTTCAGATGCTGGGCCAGTTGAGCTTCCTGATTGCTGGTCAACTGATCCGCTAAGTCCAAGACCGGCACAGGCGGCTGAGGCAGCTCCATCGGCACCACCGGCAGGGCAGGTTGCGCCCAGGTCAGGGATCCCCCGCCCACCGCAATCAACAGCCCAAGGCAAAAGCCCACCCCAACGCGGAGTATCCGCTGCCACTCGATGCTCATGCTGATCCCTCTCCTAGCTTTGACGCTGAGATACTGAGAAATGATGTTAAGAAATGTTTCAATTTCTTATAGATCTATCATGCACCGGAACAAGACGTTTGGCCAGAGGGATCCCGGGGAAGGAGCGGTGACAGGGGCAGTGCCTATATCAAGCTGGGGCTGAAGGTGCCGGCAGGGTCAAATTGCTGCTTCAGCTTGCGCATTAGGCTGGCAACCGGGCCAAAGTCATGGGCAAGAGCCTTCTTCAGAGCCGGCGGCGCCTCCAGAAGCAGGAGAAATCCGCCCGCAGACTTGAGGTAGCGCTGCAGTTGCATCAGGGATCCCACTTCTGGCTGAACCAGCCAAGCCCGCCCTAGCCCACAGCCTCGGTGCAGTTGCACCTGAGCCCCAGGGAATAGGGTTTGAAACTGCTCCAATGTTGCCAGGCTCTGATTGGGCAGGCACCCGAACTTGGCCAGCACCGCCCCTGAGCCGGGTTGAGGCAGGGACAGAGAGTCGGGATTCACTTCCTGCAAAGTCAGCCCTGCAGGGGCCAGCCGCCGCGTTTGGGCCATCTGTTGGGCGATTGCTCGCTCCGAGCCGTGAAAGCTGAGCCAAACTTGGGATCCCTCTGCCCTTAGCCAGAGATCCACCCCCACAGGGTTAACGGGGCCGGTCAGCACCTGCCGACACAAAACCTCCAGCTCCGGCAAAGATCCTATGGCCAGCAAAGTAGACTGAGCTGCCGGCAACGGGTAAAGCCGTAGGCTCACCTGGGTCAAAATTCCTAGGCTGCCCAAGGATCCAGTGAACAGCTTCATCAGGTCATAGCCAGCAACATTCTTGACAACCCGCCCGCCCGCTTTGGCCACTTCCCCATCCGCCCGCACCCAGGCTATGCCCAGCAGCAAGTCGCGGATCCCGCCGTAACGCCAGCGCAGAGAACCCGTATCGGCAGTGGCGATAATGCCCCCCAGGGTAGCCCGCTCCGGATAGAGGGGATCCACCGGCCACCATTGCCCCCGCTCGGCCAAGATGTGTTGCAGTTCCGCCAAAGTCATGCCAGCTTCCACCGTGACGGTGAGATCAGCAGCCGCATGGTCGATGAGCCGGCGTAAGCCGCGCGTGCTGAGAACCAAATCCACCGGCTCCACAGAGTGGGCCCAGCCCCACTTGCTCCCCTGCCCCAGCGGCAGCACTTTCCGCCCTTGGCACTCCTTTAAGATTCCGGCCAATTCCGAGACCGTTGATGGAGTCTGGATCGGCAAGGGATCCCCTGGATCAGATAGCAAGGTCGCCAGTGAATGGGGAGAAGACATTGGGGAAAGCGAAGCAGAGAGTGACATCCTCCCGACGCTGACCCTACGGGTACAGCGCGGGCTT
>NZ_JANSIM010000152.1:0-4572 GCF_047502655.1 Synechococcus sp. R5-12
CCCCTGTTACAGCGGGGCCAGTAACCTGGACAGTTGTAGTGAATTAGTCCTTCAAAAGCAGCTCGGCAATTTGAAGGGCGTTGAGGGCCGCACCTTTGCGGATTTGATCCCCGCACAGCCACAGCTCCAGGGCCTTGGGCTCGGAGATGTCCTGGCGGATGCGGCCCACCGCCACTGCGTCCTTGCCGGCCACGTCGATGGGCATGGGAAAGCGGTTCTGCTGCCAATCTTCAATGAGCACCACCCCAGGGGCCTGGGCCAGGATTTGCCGGGCTTTTTCCACAGGGAAGGGCTGTTCAAACTCCAGGTTGAGGGCCTCGGCGTGGGTACGCAGCACCGGCACCCGCACACAGGTAGCTGTCAGCCGCAGGTGGGGGGATCCCATAATCTTGCGGGATTCGTTGACCATTTTCATCTCTTCCTGGCAGTAGCCGTTCTCTTGCAGGGGGCTGTTGTGGAGGAAGAGGTTGAAGGCAATGGGGTAAGGGAACACCTGGGGCTGCAACGGCTGCCCCTGGAGGTAGGTGCGGGTTTGCTCTTGCAGCTCCACCATGGCGCGGGCCCCGGCCCCACTGGCCGATTGATAGGTGGCGGCCACCACGCGGCGCAGGGGGATGTGGCGATGCAGGGGGTAGATGGCCACGCACATTAGGATGGTGGTGCAGTTGGGATTGGCAATGATCCCTTGGTGACGGAAGGCTTCCTGGGGGTTGACCTCCGGCACCACCAGCGGAACATTGGGATCCAGGCGAAAGGCGCTGGAGTTGTCAATCAGCACCGCCCCCGCCTCGACGATGGTTCTGGCCCAGGTTTTGGAGACACCGGCTCCGGCAGAGGCCAGCACCAGATCCAGGCCCCGGAAGGCCGCTTCTGAAACCGGCTCAACCGGGATCCGCTCCCCCTTGAAGGTCAAATAAGTGCCCGCTGAACGGGGCGAGGCCAAAAGCTTGAGGTCGGCTACAGGAAAGTTGCGCTCTTCCAGCAGCGTCAGCAGCTCCGTCCCTACCGCTCCTGTGGCCCCCAAGATGGCTACCCGTTGTTGCCGTGCCATGCTTTCTTGTCCTTAGGTTTTCCTAATTCTAGGGTTCCAGAGGTGGCTGTAATCGAGGCCAAAGCAGCCTGCACCTCTGCCAGCTCGACTTGATCGGTCAGCTCGGCCTGGCCGATGCGGCGGGGCAGAACGAAGCGAATCCGCCCCTGTTTGACTTTCTTGTCGGCCTGCATTGCCTGCAGCACTGCCTCCCAAGGGATCCCGGCCGGCCACCGGCTGGGCAGTCCTGCTTTCTCGATCAGACGTCGTTGCCGTTCGGCTTCAGCAGCGCTCCACCACCCCAGGCGGCGGGCGATCTCCCCGGCAGCCACCATGCCGATGGCGACAGCTTCTCCGTGCAGATAGCGGCGGTAGCCGGTGGCAGCTTCTAGGGCATGGCCGAGGGTGTGGCCGTAGTTGAGGATGGCCCGCAGGCCCGCTTCTTTCTCGTCCTGCTGCACCACCCAGGCTTTGCACTCGGCACAGCGGCGCAGCAGGTAGTGCAAGTCTGCGGGAGTAAAGTCGGTATAGCGGCTCAGTTGGGGTCGATCTTCCAAAAACTCAAACACATCGGCAGCCTGAATCACGCCGTATTTGATCACTTCCGCTAGGGCTGAGGTAAACTCCCGCTGGGGCAGAGTCTGCAATAGCGTTGGATCAATCCACACCAGGCGCGGCTGATAAAACGCCCCAATGAGGTTTTTCCCGCCAGGATGGTTGACACCGGTCTTGCCACCAATGGCCGCATCCACCATGGCCAAAAGTGAGGTGGGCACCTGCACAAAAGGGATCCCGCGCAGCCAGGTGGCGGCTGCAAACCCGACCATATCCCCAATGACTCCGCCCCCAAGGGCGACGAGGGTGGAGGAGCGCTCCAGGCCAAAGGCCAAGGCCGCGTCGTAGATCTTGGCAACGGAGCGGAGGGTTTTGTAGCGTTCGCCGGCAGGCAATAGGCACAGGTGGGCGGCGAACCCCGCCTGATGCAGCCCCTGCAGCAGCCGCTCGGCAAAGTGTTTGGCAATCCCCGGATGGCTCACCACCAGAGCCTTGCCGGAAAGCCCTCTGGCCCGCATTTGGGATCCCAGCTGGATGAGGCTGTGGCCAGGGGAGCCTTCGGCAGACTGGAGGAGAATATCGTAGGAGCTGTGGGGAAGCTTGACAGGGATCAGATAGGGATCCATGCGTGTCGGTCCTGGGGGGCGGGATCCAGTGTGGCATGTTCTGCTCCCGTCTGCCTGCTGCAGGCATTGTCCTTGGGGTCTGAAAGCCCAGGGGATCCTGCTAGGGGTTGGGGTCAACTGGCTGCGGCTCCGACTGGGGAGTGAGGGTTTCCAATTCCGGCAGAGCCATTCCCGCCGGGGAGGCCGAGTCTTCTTGGGCCAAATCCTGCAAAGCAGCTTGGGCCGGCTGAAATTGCGGATCCAGCTCCAGACAGCGCTGCAAGCTGGCTTGGGCGGCTGCTCGCTGGCCGGCCCGCAGTTGAATCAGCCCTAGGGTATGCCAAAAGGCGGGCCGCTGCGGATCCAGGTGCGTGGCCTGTTGGGCGTCTGCCAGAGCAGGTTCCAGCTTCCCTAGTTTCAAGGCTTCCCAGGCGCGGTTGTTGAGGGCCACAGCATCTTCTGGGGTGAGCTGCAAAACCCGCGAGTAGGCTTGCACAGCTTGTTCGGGATCCCTCAGCTCGCTGTAGATCAACCCCAGGGCAAACCAGCCCCAGGGATCCCGTTCGTTGAGGTGGATCATCTGCTGGCAGGCGGCACGGGCTTCTTCCAGCCGGCCCAGACGCCGCAGGCTGGTGATCTGGCCAAACCAGCAGGCAGAACTGCCGGGACGCTGCTGCACCAAGCGCTGGAAATGCCGTAGGCTGGCCTCATATTGCCCCAGCTCCTGCTGAGCTACCGCCAAGGCATAGCGGGCTGGAAAGTGCTCCGGCTTGATCTTGAGGGCTTCCTCGAAGTGGATACAGGCTTCTTTCAGGTAGCCCAATTTTTGGAAGGCCACGCCGCGGGCGTACCAGCTTTTGAAGTTGTCGGCATCGTAGCGCAGGGCGCGTTCTAGAGCCTTGCTGGCCAGCCGATACTGCCCCAAGCGCAGCAGGGCCACCCCCAAGTTGTGCAGGGTGATGGGATCCCGGCGGCGCAGCCGCAGCGAGCGCTTGTAACATTCAACAGCCGAGCGCAGCCGGTGGCAGTGGAAGAGGGCATTGCCTTGGTAACGCCAAACCCGCCCGCTTTTGGGGTTGAGCTTCAAGACCCGGGCAAAACTGGCCGCTGCCGAGCTGGGCCGCCGCAGCCGCCGCAGCACGATCCCACGCGCCAGCCAGGTGCGGGGCTGTTTGGGGTTGTAGCGCAGCGCCTTGTTCAGGCTGTTCAGGGCCAGCTTAGACCGCTTCAGTTGCAGCAGGCGGATGCCGCGGTTATGCCAGGCCAGAGCATCTTCCGGGTTGCTCTCCAGCACCTTGTCGTAGTTAACCACCGCCGACTTGTACTGCCCCAGGCGCCCCAGAATCAGGGCCAGGCGCAGCCGGGTTTCTTCGTCGTAGGGGTTGATGCTCAGGGATCCGTTGTAGCTGTCCACCGCCTCGCGGTAGCGGGCCAGCTGCACCAGCACATCCCCACGGCGGCTCCAAGCCAGGGCGAAGTTGGGATCCATGTTCAGAGCCCGGTCGTAGGCGGCCAGGGCTTCCGTCAGGTTGCCGCGGCGACGCCAGTCTTCCCCCCGCTCGAATTGGATGTCAGCACTGTTCCACTGAAACAGCCGCTGAATGAACTGCAAAATGGCGATCTGACGCGCTCCTTCTTCTGGCGTGGCGGAGGGGGTTTCGCCTGTGGCAATGCGCAGGATGGCCATCTGGATGGCCCGCAAAAAGGCCTGAAATCCCCGCACCTCTTCATCTTCCAGGGACTCTTTCCCCTCACGGCGGCGGTATTGCAGCCGGAACCGCTGCAGATCCCCGGGGGCAGGGAAGCTGGGATCCAAAAAGTGCATTAGCTCCAAGGCGCGGTACTCAAACAGCACCGGATCCTCTTCTGAGCCAGTAAAATCCAGCAGGGGCGCCTCTTCCAGGGGGCGGGGCAGCTCGGCGGGGGTGTGCAGCAGCGTCAGCAGGCGCTGGTTTTGTCGTGCCGGGGCATGGGGAAACCCGCTGTACAGCTCATCCCTTGGCCAGGGATCGGCAACAAACTCTGGAGAGGCCACCACTCCCACCCAGCGGCATTGTTCGATGGCCAGTTGCAGCTCCAGCTTGCGGTTATCCCCCGGCTGCAGCATCCAGCGGTCAAACCAGACTTTGAAACCCTCGCGATCCAGCCGCTCCGCCAGTTGACGCGCCCACCGGGCTTGCTCTCGGTGGTAGCGCAAGAAAAGGTCGAACTTGTAATGCTCTGAAGACATGAACGCCCGCTCGCTGCTCTTCTCCAGCTTATCTTTGCGTTATCGCTGCGCGACGCTTTCACAAACGCAAACGCATTTGCTCCCCATCGGGTCTGGGGCAAGGAGCAAACGTAAACTACCCGACTCCGACCGCTAAGCGGTACGGAGCGGGC